>JAUNUR010000065.1 GCA_030538085.1 Pseudomonadota bacterium
GCCTATGTCATGCCTTCACCTCATCCCGTCATTGCGGCGAAGGCCGCAATCCACACGGTGTCCGTGGGTCAACACCGTGTCAAGGTGACGCTCCATGGATTGCGGCCTTCGCCGCAATGACGAGGGAATGTGAAGGGATTTTTCTGATGGCCCGTGCTGTCGTGATTTTTGAAAATCTCCATAGGTTCAAATTCTCCTCGCGGATGCCTGAGAGGCTGCTCCCAAACTCCTCGCGCCGCGTGCAAACGCAGTGGATCCCGGCTTTCGCGGGATGACGCTGGTTGGCGTTCTGGAACGGGGCGGGATCAGCTCAGCGCGGCAGGTCGCTTGATCCCATCAGGAACTCATCGACCGCGCGCGCTGCCTGGCGGCCCTCTTTGATCGCCCACACCACGAGCGACTGCCCCCGCCGCATGTCCCCCGCCGCGAACACTTTCTGGACGCTCGTGGCATAGCCGCCTTCCGCCTCGGTGCTGGCCTTGGCGTTGCCGCGTGCGTCCTTGTCG
Source organism: Pseudomonadota bacterium (assembly GCA_030538085.1). GTDB lineage: Bacteria > Pseudomonadota > Gammaproteobacteria > Burkholderiales > Burkholderiaceae_C > Ottowia. Next base: position 507 of record JAUNUR010000065.1, read on the forward strand.
ATGCCGAAGGCGTCCAGCACGGGCGCCAGCGGGTGGGTGAAACCCATCGCCAGCAGCACCAGATCGGCGGGCCATTCCCGCTCGGTGCCGGGCACTTCGGTCAGCTTGCCGTCCTTGAACTCGACCTGCACCGTGGTCAGGCTTTTCACCTTGCCCTGGTCGCCGTTGAACTGCTTGGTGGAAATGGCGAACTCGCGCACGGCGCCCTCTTCATGGCTCGACGAAGTGCGCAGCTTGATGGGCCAATAGGGCCAGGTCAGCGGCTTGTCTTCGGCTTCAGGCGGCATGGGCATGACCTCGAACTGGGTCACGCTCTTGGCGCCGTGGCGGTTGCTGGTGCCCACGCAGTCGCTGCCGGTGTCGCCACCACCGATGACGATGACGTGCTTGCCCTTGGCTTGAATAGCGCCCTTCACCTTGTCGCCCGCGTTGACGCGGTTTTGCTGCGGCAGCCATTCCATGGCGAAGTGGATGCCCGCCAAGTCACGCCCCGGCACGGGCAGGTCGCGCGACTGCTCGGCGCCGCCGGTCAGCAGCACGGCGTCGAAGTTCTGCGTCAGTTGCTCGGCGCTGCGCACGTCTTGCGCCAGGTTGGTGACCTTGGCGCCGGAGCCTTCGGTGGGCAGGGCGCCGATCAGCACGCCGGTGCGGAAGATGACGCCCTCGGCCTCCATCTGCTTGACGCGGCGGTCGATGTGCGACTTCTCCAGCTTGAAGTCGGGGATGCCGTAGCGCAGCAGGCCGCCCACGCGGTCGTTCTTCTCGAACAGCGTCACCTCGTGCCCGGCGCGCGCCAGTTGCTGCGCCGCCGCCATGCCGGCCGGGCCGGCGCCGACCACGGCGACCTTCTTGCCCGTCTGGCGCAGCGCGGGGCGCGGCACCACCCAGCCCTCGGCCCAGGCGCGGTCGATGATGGCGTGCTCAATGCTCTTGATGCCCACCGGATCGTTGTTGATGTTGAGCACGCAGGCCGCCTCGCACGGGGCGGGGCAGATGCGGCCAGTGAATTCGGGGAAGTTGTTGGTGCTGTCGAGCACGTGGAAGGCGTTCTTCCAGTCGCCCCGATACACCAGATCGTTGAAGTCCGGAATGATGTTGTTGACCGGGCAGCCGTGGTTGCAGAACGGCGTGCCGCAGTCCATGCAGCGCGCGCCCTGCTGCTTGGCCTGGGCGTCATCAAGGGCGATGACGAATTCCTTGTAATGCTTCACGCGCTCGGCGACGGGGGCGTAGCCCTCTTCGATGCGGTCGAATTCCATGAAGCCGGTGACTTTTCCCATGATGTGTTTCTCCGGGGGGTGCTTGTTCGCTTGTGGCGTGTGTTGAGGTGTCGTGAGGCAGGAGGCGTTTATGGATTCCGGCCTTCGCCGGAATGACGGGGTTGGGGTTGGGGTTGAAGGCGGGTGATCCATCCTCCCATCGTCATTCCGGCGAAGGCCGGAATCCAGGGGCCTTGGCCGCACGCGCGGAACATCGACGGGCGCACGGGCTTATCCCAGCAAGGTGTCATACAAATCCAGCCAGCGCGGATTGGCGGCCTCGATCAACCGCACCTTCCATGCGCGCTTCCACTCCTTGATGTGCTTTTCCCGCGTGATCGCATCGAGCATCGTGGCGTGTAACTCGAACCAGACCAGCGCATGGACGCCGTAGCGCTGGGTGAAGCCTTCGACCAAACCCTGTCTGTGCTGCCAGACGCGCTGCACCAGGTCACTGGTCACGCCAACGTACAGCGTGCCGCGATAACGGCTGGCCAGCAGGTAGACGGCTGGTTGCTTCATTGGGCTTGCTCGGGTTGTAAAGACGTCTGGGGTGTTGGGAACGCTTGTGGATTCCGGCCTTCGCCGGAATGACGATGGAGGAATGGATCGCCAGCCTTCAAACCCAACCCCGTCATTCCGGCGAAGGCCGGAATCCAGGGGCCTTGGCCGCACGCGCGGAATACCGACGGGCGCACGGGCTTATCCCAGCAAGTGGTCATACCAACCCAGCCAGCACGCACCCGTACCCCGCCGTGAACACCTCGACAAGCCTCACTCGCTCGCCTTGCGCCCATACGGCAGGGACTTGATGAACCTGAAGCCATCGCCCGTGAACTCGTAGAACTCGACCGTGTCGGTGCCCTCGCCGTGATCCGTCTCAAGGTTGCCGGCAAAAACCATCAGCCGGCTGTCCAGGCGATAGTGCAGCTCCTGCTCGTCCTTGCCTTCAAATTCCGGCTTCAAGGGAAAAACGCTCGACATCGACACCGGGAAGGGCGTGGCCTTGCCCGTGGTGACATCCACCACCGCTCCGGTGTTGCAGCCCGAGCTGCCACAGCCCCAGCGCACGACGAGGTACTTGCCCGCGAACGATGGCTTCTCGCTCTTGATGGCATCGCTCAAGCGGGTTCGATAGGCCTTGCCAAAGTCGTCCATCACCAACGGGTGATTGCGCTGAACCTGAACCGGCTGGGCGGGATAGTCCTTGAACTGTGGCGGCGAGCCAGCGGCCGTGGCCAGCCCCGTCAGCGCCGCGCACAGAACGAACGTCATCACGATTTTTGTCTTCATGGCGATATGACCTCCTGGTTGGTGGGGGCGCCCGCTTGCGCCTGCTGGCGCGCATGCATTTCGCCCAATGCGCGTTTGTACTCCGTCGGGAACACCTTGACGAACCTGGCGCGCGTGGCGGCCCAGTTGTCGAGCAGCTCGCGCGCGCGGCGGCTGCCGGTCCAGCGCAGGTGATCGTCGATCAGCTTGCGCAACTGCTCCTCATCAAGCTGGCCGCGGTGCCAGATGCCTTCATCCATGCTGGCGCGCTGCTCGTCGGCGGGCAGCACGCGCTCCAGGCTCACCATTGCCATGTTGCAGCGCTTGGCGAACTGGCCGTCTTCGTCGTACACGTAGGCCACGCCGCCCGACATGCCGGCGGCGAAGTTGCGGCCGGTCTTGCCCAGCACCACCACGGTGCCGCCGGTCATGTATTCGCAGCCGTGGTCGCCCGTGCCTTCCACCACCGCCGTGGCACCGGACAGGCGCACGCCAAAACGCTCGCCCGCGACGCCGCTGAAGAATGCCTCGCCCGTGGTGGCGCCGTACATCACGGTGTTGCCGACGATGATGTTGTCGTGCGCGTTGCCACGAAAGTCCAGGCTGGGCCGCACGGCGATGCGCCCGCCCGACAAGCCCTTGCCGGTGTAGTCGTTGGCCTCGCCAATCAGTTGCAGCGTTAGCCCGGAGCACAGGAAGGCGCCGAACGACTGGCCGCCCGTGCCTTCGAGCTGGATGCGGATGCTGTCGTCGGGCAGCCCCTGCGGGTGCGCCTTGGTGACGGCACCCGAGAGCATGGCGCCCACCGAACGGTTGACGTTGCGCACCGTGTCCATGATCTTGACGGCCTCGCCCTGCTCGATGGCGCGGCGCGACTGCTCGATCAGGCGCTTGTCCAGCGACTTTTCCAGCCCATGGTCTTGCGTGCCGACGTGGTGGCGCGGCACGTCCGGCCCCGCGTCGGGCTGCGCGAACAGGCGGCTGAAGTCCAGCCCCCTGGCCTTCCAGTGCGCGATGCCCTGCTTCATGTCCAGCAGGTCGCCGCGGCCAATCAGGTCGTCGAACTTGGCAATGCCCAGTTGCGCCATGATCTGCCGCACTTCCTCGGCGACGAAGAAGAAGTAGTTGACCACGTGCTCCGGCTTGCCGGTGAACTTGGCGCGCAGCACCGGGTCTTGCGTGGCTACGCCCACCGGGCAGGTGTTGAGGTGGCACTTGCGCATCATGATGCAGCCCTCCACCACCAGCGGCGCGGTGGCGAAGCCGAATTCATCGGCGCCCAGCAACGCGCCGATGACGACGTCGCGCCCGGTCTTCATCTGGCCGTCGGCCTGCACGCGGATGCGGCCACGCAGACGGTTCAGCACCAGGGTCTGCTGGGTTTCGGCCAGGCCGATTTCCCACGGGCTGCCAGCGTGCTTGATGCTGGACCAGGGCGATGCGCCCGTACCGCCGTCATGCCCGGCGATCACCACGTGGTCACTCTTGCACTTGGCCACACCTGCGGCGATGGTGCCCACGCCCACCTCGCTGACCAGCTTGACGCTGATGTCGCTGTGCGGGGCCACGTTCTTCAAATCGTGGATGAGCTGCGCCAGATCCTCGATGGAATAGATGTCGTGGTGCGGCGGCGGGCTGATGAGGCCCACGCCCGGCACGCTGTGGCGCAGGCGGCCGATGTAGTCGCTCACCTTGCCGCCCGGCAGCTGGCCACCTTCGCCCGGCTTGGCGCCCTGGGCCATCTTGATCTGGATCTGGTCGCTGCTGACCAGGTATTCGGCGGTGACGCCGAAGCGGCCCGAGGCCACCTGCTTGATGCGGCTGCGCAGGCTGTCGCCCTCAGTCAGCGGCAGATCGGCGGCGACCACGTCCTGGCCGATGACGGATGCGAGGGTCTCGCCCTGCCTGACCAGGATGCCCTTGAGTTCCTGCCGATAGCGCGCCGCGTCCTCGCCGCCCTCGCCGGTGTTGCTCTTGCCGCCAATGCGGTTCATCGCCACGGCCAGCGTGGCGTGCGCCTCGGTGCTGATCGAACCCAGCGACATGGCGCCGGTGGCGAAGCGCTTGACGATCTCCTTGGCCGGCTCCACCTCGTCGACCGGGATCGCCTTGGCGGGATCGACCTTGAACTCGAACAGGCCGCGCAACGTCATGTGTCGGCGGCTCTGGTCGTTGATGAGCTGCGCGTATTCCTTGTAGGTGCTCCAGTTGTTGGCGCGTGTGCTGTGCTGCAGCTTGGCGATGGCATCGGGGCTCCACATGTGGGCTTCGCCGCGCGCGCGCCAGGCGTATTCGCCGCCCGCGTCGAGCATGTCGGCCATGACCGGATCGCCGCCGAAGGCGCCACGGTGGCGGCGGAAGGCCTCTTCGGCGATCTCGAACACGCCAATGCCTTCCACCCGGCTGGGCGTGCCGGTGAAGTACTTTTGCACCGTGTCGCTGTTGATGCCGATGGCCTCGAACAGCTGCGCGCCGCAGTAGCTCATGTAGGTGCTCACGCCCATCTTGGCCATGATCTTGGAGAGGCCCTTGCCAATGGCCTTGACGTAGTTGGCGATGGCTTTTTCGGCGCTCAGATCGCCCGGCAACTCCTTGTGGATGTGCGCCAGCGTGTCCATGGCCAGCCAGGGGTGCACGGCCTCGGCGCCATAACCCGCCAGCACGGCGAAGTGGTGCACCTCGCGCGCGCTGCCGGTTTCCACCACCAGGCCGGCGCTGGTGCGCAGGCCTTCGCGGATCAGGTGCTGGTGCACCGCCGACAGGGCCAGCAGCATGGGCATGGCCACGCGCTGCGCGGCCACGTCGCGGTCGCTCAGGATCAGGATGTTGTGGCCGGCGCGGACGGCGTCGACGGCGCGCGCGCACAGGCTGGCCAGGCGCGCCTCGATGCCCTCCGGCCCCCAGTCGATGGGGAAGGTGACGTCCAGCACGGCCGAACTGAACTTGCCCTGCGTGTGCTGGCGGATGGCGCGCAGCTTGACCATGTCGTAGGCGTCCAGCACGGGCTGGCTCACTTCCAGGCGCATGGGCGGGTTGACCTGGTTGATGTCCAGCAGGTTGGGCTTGGGGCCGATGAAGCTGACCAGGCTCATCACGATGGCTTCGCGGATCGGGTCGATCGGCGGGTTGGTGACCTGCGCGAACAATTGCTTGAAATAGTTGAACAGCGGCTTGGCCTGGTCGCTCAGCACGGCCAGCGGGCTGTCGTTGCCCATCGAGCCGATGCCCTCCTCGCCATTGACGGCCATGGGGCTCATCAGGAACTTGATGTCTTCCTGCGTGTAGCCGAAGGCCTGTTGCAGGTCGATCATGGCCGGCGGCGTGCTCTCGACGCCCGATGACTGCGGCCCGGTCTCGCTGATCGGCAACTCATGCGCGTCGGCGCCGGCCACGGGACGCACCACGTCGTCCAGGCGGATGCGCAAGTCCTCGATCCAGCGCTTGTAGGGCTTGGCGTTGGCGAGACTGGCCTTGACCTCCTCGTCGTCGATCATGCGGCCCTGCTCCAGGTCGATCAGGAACATCTTGCCGGGCTGCAAGCGCCATTTCTTGACAATCTTGTGCTCCGGAATCGGCAGCACGCCGGACTCGGAACCCATGATGACCATGTCGTCATCCGTCACGCAATAGCGCGCGGGGCGCAGGCCGTTGCGGTCCAGCGTGGCGCCGATCTGGCGGCCATCGGTGAACACGATGGAGGCGGGGCCGTCCCACGGCTCCAGCATGCTGGCGTGGTACTCGTAGAAGGCGCGGCGGCGCTCGTCCATCAGCGTGTGCTGCTCCCACGGCTCGGGAATCATCATCATCGCCGCCTGCGCCAGCGGGTAGCCGGCCATGGTCAGCAGTTCGATGCAGTTGTCGAAGGTGGCGGTGTCGGACTGATCAGGAAAGCTGATGGGGTAGAGCTTCTTCAGGTCGGCGCCCAGCACGGGCGACGACATCACGCCCTCGCGCGCGCGCATCCAGTTGTAGTTGCCCTTGACGGTGTTGATCTCGCCGTTGTGCGCCACGTAGCGGTAGGGGTGGGCCAGCGGCCACTCGGGGAAGGTGTTGGTGGAAAAGCGCTGGTGCACCAGGCCCAGGGCGGAGACGCAGCGCTCGTCCCGCAGGTCGAGGTAGTACTGGCCCACCTGATCGGCCAGCAGCAGGCCCTTGTAGATCACGGTGCGGCTGCTCATGCTGGGCACGTAATACTCTTTGCTGTACTTGAGCCTGAGCGCCTGGATGTGGGCACTGGCGGTCTTGCGGATCACGTACAGCTTGCGCTCCAGCGCGTCCTGCACGATCACATCGGCGCCGCGGCCGATGAACACCTGACGGATGACCGGCTCCTTGGCGCGCACGGCGGGGCTCATGGGCATGTCGCGGTTCACCGGCACGTCGCGCCAGCCCAGCAGCACCTGGCCCTCGGCGGCGATGGCGCGCTCCAGCTCTTCCTCGCAGGCCTGGCGGCTGGCGTGCTCCTTGGGCAGGAAGATCATGCCCACGCCGTATTCACCGGGCGGCGGCAGTTGCACGCCTTGCCGGGCCATCTCGGCGCGGTACAGCGCATCGGGCATCTGGATCAGGATGCCCGCGCCGTCGCCCATCAGCGCATCGGCGCCCACGGCGCCACGGTGGTCCAGGTTCTCCAGAATCTTCAGCGCGCTGGTGATGATGGCGTGGCTCTTCTCGCCCTTGATGTGGGCCACGAAGCCAACGCCGCAGGCATCGTGCTCGTGGGCCTGGCTGTACAGACCGTTGTGCTGCAAATACTGCCGTTCAGCAGACGTCGTCATCGCGCGCTCCATGCGTCAAACCATCCAGATGCGCGAGCATAGTGCGCCACCTTCCAAACACAAAGCACTTTAAATGGGGTCAGATTAAATTAAATAAGCTGATTTTTGGCTATCTGAATTTAGTGGGGACACATCAAAAATGGGAGCATCTTGGCTCGCCAATCAAAGGATTCGATGGCATTCAGCCTTGGGAGTTTTTTTGGCTGCGGCCCTTCGGCGGCCGCCCCATCGGCGCCCGGGCCACGCGCCTTTGCGTGCGTTTTTCCAGATCGGCGATGAAGTCGGCGCCGCCCAGCGCCCACGAGGTGTGGACGTGACGCGACAGCTCGGTCACCGGCTCGCTGCCCAGCGCGCCCTGCACCAGATCGGCATAGGCCTGTTCACGCGCGAACGGCGTGTTGCCCAGTTGCCAGTACAGGGGGTGCGGCGTGACCCAGCCGTCGGTGCGCTGCCCCGTCAGCAGGGCGTGGCTGGACCAGGGGTAATCCACCGCCCGCGCCACCAGCCCGGCGCGCACGGGATTCAGATCGATATAGGCCATGCAGGCCAGCAGGTAGCGCTCGGCCTCGATCACCGTGCTGCGAAAGCGCCCCTCCCACAGCGTGCCGCTGCGCCCGTGCCGGTTGTTGAAGCCGCGCACGTAGGCGCGTCCCACCGCCTGCATCGTGCGGCCAATGCCTTCAGGCGTTTCCGGTGTCAGCAGCAGGTGGAAGTGGTTGCCCATCAGCACGTAAGCGTTCACGGCCACCTTGTGAAGGGCGGCGTGCGTCTTCAGCAGCGAGAGAAACAGCAGGCGGTCGTCATCGTCCATGAAGACCGCCTGGCGGTTGTTGCCGCGCTGGATGACGTGGTGCGGGTAGCCGGGGACGGTGAGACGGGGGAGGCGGGCCATGGGGAAAGTTTAATCTGACCCCAATAAGGGGCGTCCATCCACCACGGATGCGTGAATAAAGTCACGACCGCCAGCCCTGGTCACGCGACCATGCGCCCGCGCATGGCACAGTCGCGCCCGTCTCATCCGCACACGCCTTTGAAAGGGCACCCATGAACACTCAAGACATGGAACTTCATCACCACGCAGGGCGTGGACTTCGGCATCAAGCTGCTGACGGCCATCGTCGCCTGGATCGTCGGGCGCTGGCTGATCAGCCTGGCGGTGAACCTGCTGGGCAAGGCCTTCGAGCGCGGCGGCAAGATCGACGCCACGCTGGCCAACTACCTGAAGTCGATCATCGCCATCGTGCTGAACATCGTCCTGATCCTGGCGATCCTGGACATCTTCGGCGTGCGCACCACCTCGTTTGCCGCCCTGCTGGCCGGCGCCGGCCTGGCCATCGGCGCGGCCTGGAGCGGCATGCTGGGCAACTTTGCCGCCGGCGTGTTCATGTAGGTGCTGCGGCCCTACAAGGTGGGCGATTTCATCCAGGCCGGCGGCGTGACCGGCACGGTGAAGGAACTGGGCCTGTTCGGCACCACCATCGTCACCATGGACAACGTGACCACCATCGTCGGCAACGGCAAGGTGTTCGGCGACAACATCCAGAACTACAGCGCACTGCCCGTGCGCCGCGTGGACTGCGTGGCCAAGGTAGCCAACAGCGTGAATCCGATGGACGCCATTGCGCGCCTGCGCCCCGTCATCGCCGCCATTCCCAACGTGTCTCAGGACCCGGCACCGGACATCGAGATCCTGGAATTCACGCCCGAAGGCCCCAAGCTGTGCGTGCGCCCCTACACGCACACCGACCACTACTGGCAGGTCTACTTCGACACGCACAAGGCCATCGTCGAGACCTTCGGCGCCGCCGGCTATCCGGTGCCCGAGACACCGGTGGCGTACCGGCAGACCAGCGCCAGCGCCGCCTGAGCGAACGCAGGCCGTCACCGGCCCGGTGGCCCTGTGGGAGCGGCCTTGGCCGCGATGGCGTCATCCGTTGGCAGGATGCGCTCATCGCGGCCAAGGCCGCTCTCACATTGGGTATCAAGAGCCAGATCGGCCCCGAGCCGCCGTATATCCAGCGCGGACAGCTCTTGTTTTAATAGCGAAAAGCGGGCAAGCGCGGCTGCCGCCCGCACGACAGCGCCCGCCGCCGGCCGATCCCATAATCGGCCCATGCCCCGCCCCAGCCAACTCCTGCACCCGCAGCGTGAACCCGCACCGCTGCGCCTCGCCGCCACCGTGCTGCTGCTGCGCGACACGCCCGCCGGCATCGAGGTGCTGATGACGCGCCGCTCGCTCACCGCCAGCTTCGCGCCCGGCGCCTACGTGTTCCCCGGTGGCGGCATCGACGCGGCCGACGCCGCCGCGCACCCCCACGCCACGCGCCGACCCACGCAGAGCGACGAGCACCTGACGCAGGCCATCGCCGCCATCCGCGAGAGCTTCGAAGAGCTGGGCGTGCTGCTGGCGCGCCATGCCGACGGCTCGCCCGCCAGCGCCGACGACATCGCTGCGCTCGACCGCCACGCGCCCTTCGTGCCCCAGTGCACCGCGCGCGGCCTCACTCTGGCCGCAGCCGACGTGTACGTGCTGGCGCACTGGATCACCGACCGCGACCTGCCGCGCCGTTTCGACGTGCCATTCCTCGTCGCCCGCATGCCCGAGGGCCAGACACCCGTGGCCGACGAGGCCGAACAGTTCGAACCCGTGTGGGTGCGCCCCGCCGATGCGCTGACGCGGCACGAAGCGGGGCAGTTCTTCATCATCTACCCCACCATCCGCACCCTGCAGCGCCTGACCGTGCACCCCACCGTGGATGCCGTGCTGGCCGCCTGCGCCAGCGAGCGCCCACTGTGGACCAGTTGCCCGCGCGCTGGCTGGCTGGCCGGCAAGGAAGCGCGCTACATGGAGCACGAGCCGCCCTTTGGCGAACTGGAACTGGTCAGCCCCGACGGCCAGTTGCTGCACCAGTTGGACTGGCAGACTGACCAACCCGTGCCGCTGCTGAAGAACGTGCAGCGCCTCACCGCGCCCAACCCCGGCTTCATGACCGGCCCCGGCACCAACAGCTACCTGGTGGGCGACCCGCGCAGCGGCTACATCGTCATCGACCCCGGCCCAGCCGATGCGGCGCACATCGACCGCCTGTGGCGCGCGGCCGGCGGCCACATCAAATACATCGTCTGCACCCATTCGCACGCCGACCATTCGCCCGGCGCCAAGCCGCTGCAGGCGCTGTGCAACGGCACCCAGCCACCCATCCTGGGCCTGCCCTCGCAGCCTACCGCGCGCGCCAATAGCGCCTTCACGCCCGACCTCGTGCTGCAGGATGGCGAGCACCTCACGCTGACTGGCAAAGGGCTAGAAGGCGAAATCACCCACACCCTGCGCGCCATCCACACGCCCGGCCACGCGGCCAACCACCTGTGCCTGATGCTGGAGGAAGACGGCCTGCTGTTCAGTGGCGACCACATCCTGAACGGCAGCACCACCGTCATCGACCCGCCCGATGGCGAGATGACGGCCTACCTCGATTCCCTCGACAAACTCGACGCCGCCTGCGCCGCCCACGATGCGCGCTTCATCCTGCCCGCCCACGGCTACGTGCTGGGCAGCGCGCGCGACACCATCGCCCACCTGAAGAAGCACCGCCTGGCACGCGAGGCCAAGGTGCTGGCCGTGATGCAGGCCGACCCCGACGGCACCCTGGACGACTGGGTCGCCAAGGCCTACGACGATGTGCCGCCGCGCATCTGGCCAGTGGCGAAGCGCTCGCTGCTGGCGCATGTGGAGCGCATCCAGGCCATGCAGCCGGGGAACGATTGAGACGGCGAGTCGCCTGGGCTGTGGGAGCGGGCTTGCCCGCGATGGCAGCGCTGGATAAACGAGCAACGCCCCATCGCGGGCAAGCCCGCTCCCACAAAAAGTCAATCCGGCGGGCACGTGATCACCGCCTCAGCGGCCTGAACACCGTCGCGTCTTCATAGAAGCCAGCTTCCTCGTTCGCCTCCCACCAGCCCGGCACGCCCAGCAGCGGTAGCGGCGCGAAAGGCTTGGGCACCAGCCGCTCGGCGCTCAGCCAGCCGGCCAGCCAGGCATCTGCATCCTCTATCGTTGCGATAGCTGCCGGCGCTTGCAGCACATGCGCGGTGATGGATTTGTAGGGTGTCGCCAGTTGCTCCAGCGCCGCGTGCCCGAACACCCACAGGCGCGCCTCGGCCCACAGCGAGCGCAGCGGGCCGAACAGCTCGGCCCAGCGGCGCTCGCGCAGCGCCTGCCACAGCGCCTCGGGCGCGGCCAGCAGCGCGCCGTTCTCGTCGAGCACCGTCACCGCGTCGCGCACCGGCCCGCGCGTGGCGCGCACGCCGTCGCGCGCAATCTCGGCGTGCTGCAACGCGTTCAGCCGCAGCTTCGCCCGCGGGAACGCGCACCAGATAAGGCCGTTGAAGAAGTCGTGCAGGTTGTCGCGCGTGGGCACGGCGCGCTGCTCGAAAATGAACCGCTCGTAGGCCACGCCGTCGGGCAACTCATGCTGCGCCACGAAGCGCACGGGCGCCACGCCCAGCGCCGACAGCGCATCCGCCACCGGCGCGCCCGCATGCCACGCCGCCTCGGCCGTCGCACCCCAGCGGCGCGTGGACGCGTTCCAGGGCCGCGCCCAGTCAATGGCGGGCTCAGGCACCGCGCTTGGCGGCGCGCTTGTCACGCACTGCCACGCGCGAGGTGCCCTCGTCGCGGAACTCGAACGCATCCACCGCCCCCAGCAGCTTGCTGAGCGTGGCATAGCCGTAGTTGCGCGGATCGAACGACGCCTTGTTGCCGATCTGCGTGCCCACCTCGCCCACGCGCGCCCAGCCTGATTCATCCTGCACCGCATGCACTGCGTCGCGCAGCAGGTTCATCAGCGCCGTGTCCTGGCGCAGCTGCGACGTCGGCACGCGCACGCGGTGCGTGGCCGGTGCGGGCGCGGACGTTGGCGCGGCGGCGCCGTCGGCTTTCAGCTTGTCTTCCATCGCCACGACCGGCACGCCCGCCGTATCGCCCTCGGCCTCGGCATGCGCCTGGACCAGCGCTTCCAGGTAGAGAAAACGCGAGCAGGCATTGACGAAGGGCTTGGGCGTCTGCGCCGCGCCGAAGCCGTACACGGCGGCGCCCTTGGCGCGCAGGTGCATCACCAGCGGCGTGAAGTCGGCGTCGGACGAGACGATGCCGAAGGCATCGGGCCGCTCGGTGTAGAGCAACTCCATCGCATCCACCGTCATCGCCATGTCGCTGGCGTTCTTGCGCTTGGAATAGTCGAACTGCTGCATGGGACGGATGGCGAACTCCAGCAGCCGCTCCTGCCAGCCGTTCAGGCCCGACTTGGTCCAGTTGCCATAGGCGCGGCGGATGTTGATCACGCCCAGCGTGGACAGCTCGGTCAAGATCTCGTCGATCAGGTCGGCGGGCGCGTTGTCGGCGTCGATGAGGAGGGCGATGTGGGGTTGGGAGGACGCTGATTCGTTCATGGCACAGGACTCAGGTAATCAGCCGCGATAGCGCACATTGTTCGGCTTCTGGGATGGCGTTAATTGGAACTGCGCGGGATATCTCTTGAACAGCGATGTCGATGCCGCCGTCTTCGACAGCAATCCGGCCTCACGCAGCCTCCTGGCAGCGACGCTGAGATGCAGTGATTGGCCCGTTCGAAGCTCAGGGAGCGTTTCTAGAAGCATCTTGACGGTGGGTTCGCGGGCAGGCTCAGACGTAACCAGGGTTCTAAGCTTCTTTGTGGGGGGCACCGCGCTCGTGGTGGTTGACTCCGGCTGAATTTCTTCGGCTAATGGCGCCATGTCTGACACCACATCAATTAGCACCACATCATCGTAGAAGCTCTCCGGGTTCGCGAAAATCTTGCTCGAAAGGCTGTAGCACAGCACGCGGCATTGACGTTCGCGTAACCACATGGCAAGCGGCACAAAATCCGCGTCTCCGGAGCAGATGGCTACAACATCCACGTCATTTCGACAGACCGCCTCCACTGCATCGATAACGAGCGCACTATCGGTTGTTGTCTTGTCGACAATCAGATTGGCGACAGGACGCACCCCGTGCCGCCACAGTACTGATTCGATAGCGCGCAAGCTCTCTGCTCGCCCATATGCACGTCGATAAACAATCCGGTCCGCCAGATTACGTGCGGCGATGAGAACATGATCCAGTGCCGTCGCATCGTTGAGGTTGTCCGCGTCGATGAAGATCGCAAGGTTCCTGGCGCTTGACCCGCGCAAGGTAGCCCCGCCATCAGAGTTCAAGAATCGATCCGCCACGATATCGTCTCCCCTCCCCGAAGCGGCTTCACCACCGCCTCCCCAAACGCCACTTCCTCGGGCACGCTCCACTCCTCTTTTCGCAGCGTGACGCGCCCGCTGTTCCTGGGCAAACCATAGAAATCCGCCCCGAAGAACGACGCGAAGCCTTCCAGCTTGTCGAGCGCGCCCGCGGCCTCGAAGGCTTCGGCGTACAGCTCCAGCGCCGTCAGCGCGGTGTAGCAGCCGGCGCAGCCGCTGGCATGTTCCTTCAAGTGGGCGGGGTGCGGGGCGGAATCGGTGCCGAGGAAGAACTTCGGTGACCCGGTGGTGGCGGCCTGCACCAGCGCTTGGCGGTGCACTTCACGCTTGAGCACGGGCAGGCAGTAGTAGTGCGGGCGGATACCGCCCAAAAAAATCGCGTTGCGGTTGTAGAGCAGGTGGTGCGCGGTGATGGTGGCGGCGGTGTGCGCGTCGGCATCCTGCACGTACTGCGCGGCTTCCTTGGTGGTGATGTGCTCGAACACGACCTTCAGCTCGGGGAAGTCCTTGCGCAAAGGAATCATCACGCGGTCGATGAACACGGCCTCGCGGTCGAACAGATCAATGTCGGGGTCGGTCACTTCGCCGTGCACCAGCAACTTCAGGCCGGCGCGCTGCATGGCTTCCAGCGTCCTGTACGTCTTGCGGATGTCGGTGACGCCGGCATCGCTGTTGGTGGTGGCGCCCGCCGGGTAGAGCTTCAACGCCACGATGCCCGCGTCCGCCGCGCGGGCGATCTCGTCCGGCGGGGTGACGTCGGTCAGGTACAGCGTCATCAGCGGCTCGAAGGCCGCTCCCGCGGGCACGGCTTGCAGGATGCGCTCCTTGTACGACAGCGCCTGCGCCGTGGCGGTGACCGGCGGGCGCAGGTTGGGCATGATGATGGCGCGGCCGAACTGGGCGGCGGTGTGCGGCACCACCGAGGCCAGCGCGGCGCCATCGCGCACGTGCAGGTGCCAGTCGTCGGGGCGGGTGATGGTGAGGGTCTGCGAAGCGGTCATGGCGGAAATTGTCGCATCCGCCCGCGCACGCATGGCTCTGGCGAGCGGCCCGAATGGTGGACGCGCCTGTCATACGACTGCCATCGAACCGTCTTAAATTCGGCCCGTGGCTTCCATTTCGCTTCACGATGTGGGAAAACAGTGGGGCGAGACGCATGCGCTGCGGGACGTGAACCTCACCATTCCCGCCAGCAGCTTCTGCGTATTGCTCGGCCCTTCGGGCTGCGGCAAGTCGACGACGTTGCGCATCATTGCCGGGCTTGAGTCGGCCAGCAGTGGCCGCGTGCTGATCGACGGGCGGGATGTGACGGCCTTGCCGCCCGCGCAGCGCGGCATCGCGATGGTGTTTCAGAACTACGCGCTGTTCCCGCACCTTTCGGTGGCCGACAACATCACCTTCGGTCTGCAGGTGCGCAAGCTTGCCAGCGATG
The DNA here is from genome assembly GCA_030538085.1 of Pseudomonadota bacterium. Lineage (GTDB taxonomy): Bacteria > Pseudomonadota > Gammaproteobacteria > Burkholderiales > Burkholderiaceae_C > Ottowia. The sequence continues at coordinate 15,518 of JAUNUR010000065.1, forward strand.
AACGTGCGCGGCGCCTGAAAGAAACGGCCGAACTGCTCGGCCTGTCACGGTTGCTGGAGCGCAAACCGAGCCAGCTCTCCGGCGGGCAGCAGCAGCGCGTGGCGCTGGGCCGCGCGCTGGTATCGCAGGCCAAGGTGTGTCTGATGGACGAGCCGCTGTCGAATCTCGACGCCCAGTTGCGGCAGGACATGCGGCGCGAGTTGCGCGAGCTGCAGCGGCAACTTGGCCTGACGGTGATCTACGTCACGCATGACCAGGCCGAGGCCATGAGCATGGCCGACCAGGTGGTGCTGCTGAATGCCGGCCACGTGGAGCAGGCCGCGAGCGCGCGCGAGCTGTACGCACGGCCCACCAGCACCTTCGCCGCCCGCTTCATCGGCACGCCGCCGATGAACCTCGTCAGGCTGGACGCAGGCCGCATCGCGGGCAGCGACATCGCCACTGGCCTGCCGCCGCATGCCGCGCAGCTTGGCCTGCGGCCCGAGGCCATCGCCCTGGCCGACACGGGCCTGCCGGCCACCGTGACCGGCACCGAATATCTGGGCGCCGACGCCGTGCTGGCCTGCCAAGTGGGCGGGCAGCCGGTGGCGGTGCGCACACCGGGCGCGCTGGCCCTGGCGCCCGGCCAGCCGGTTCACCTCGCCATCACCGCCGAGGACATGCATGCATTCGACGCGGACGGGCGTCGACTCGATCTTTCTCCCACAGCCTGACCATCCAAGGAGTTCCCATCATGCGACGCAAGACTTTCCTCCATCGTGCCGCTTCCATGCTTGTAGCAGTCGGCGCAGTCACCGCGCTGACCAGCGGCCCATTGCATGCTCAATCGGCGGTGGAGGTGCCGTTCTACTTCCCGGTCGCGGTCGGCGGACCGATCACGAAGATCATCGACGGTTACGCCAACGAGTTCATGAAGACGAACCCGGGCATCAAGGTCACGCCGATCTACGCCGGCACGTACCAGGAGACCATCGTCAAGGCGCTCACCGCGCATAAGTCGGGCAATCCGCCGGTCACGTCGGTGCTGCTGTCCACCGACATGTTCACGCTGATCGACGAGGACGCCATCGTCCCGTTCGACAACCACGTCAAGGGCACGCAGGATCAGGCCTGGCTCAAGAGCTTCTACCCAGCCTTCATGCTCAACAGCCAGACCGGCGGCAAGACCTGGGGCATTCCGTTCCAGCGCTCGACCGTCGTGATGTACTGGAACAAGGAGGCCTTCAAGGAAGCCGGGCTCGACCCCAACCAGCCGCCCACGACCTGGGCTGAACTCAAGAGCATGGCGACCAAGCTGACCAAGAAGGATGCGGGCGGCAAGGTGACGCAATACGGTGTGCAAATTCCATCCAGCGGCTTTCCGTACTGGCTGTTCCAGACCCTGACGACGACCAACGGCGTGGTGCTGGCCAACGAGGCGGGCAACCAGGTGACCTACGACCATCCGAAGGTGGTCGAGGCGCTGCAGTATTGGGTCGATCTAGGCAAGGAGGACGTGCATCCGAAGGGCGTGGTCGAGTGGGGCACGACGCCGAAGGACTTTTTCGAGCGCAAGGCGGCCATCATCTTCACCACCACGGGCAACCTGACCAACATTCGCGGCAACGCCAAGTTCGACTTCGGCGTGGCGATGATCCCATCGAATACGCGCAAGGGCTCGCCCACCGGCGGCGGCAACTTCTACATCTTCAAGAAATCCACCGCCGAACAGCAGGCCGCGGCCGTCAGGTTCATTCAGTGGATGACGCAGCCCGAGCGCGCCGCGCAGTGGAGCATCGACACCGGCTACGTCGCCACCTCGCCCGCCGCCTATGACACGCCGGCGCTGAAGAAATACACCGCCGACTTCCCGCCCGCGCTGGTGGCGCGCGACCAGTTGCCGCACTCGGTGGCCGAACTCTCCACGCACGACAACCAGCGCGTGACCAAGGCCCTGAACGACGGCCTGCAGGCCGCGCTGACCGGCACCAAGACGCCCGCGCAGGCCATGAAAGATGCGCAGGCGGAGGCGAATCGCCTGCTCCGTGGGTACAAGTGACGCCCCCTGTGGCGCTGCGCGCCTTCCCCCACTGGGGGACGCCGCTGGTGCTCGGGGGAACCCCGAGCACGGCGGCCTGGTGGGGCCTGCTCCGCGGCCATTGGGGGCGGCCTGCTGCGCGGCCTTCTCGAAGGGCGCGATGAACGCGGTACGACGTGCGGACGCTCTTGAGATCTTCAAAGATCACGATGGCGCCGGCCGTCAAAAAGAATCCCCCTCTCCCTCTGGGAGAGGGCAGGGGTGAGGGCAGCGGCGTTTGATGACCCAGCAAATTCTCGATAGCCCGGATGGAGCGCCAGCCTGCCCCCGCGCTGACATGCAGCTATTGATTGCGTAGCATTTTCGTGACCGACTCGCGTTCCTCCATCCACGCCTGGCTGCTGTTGTTGCCGGCGCTGCTGCTGCTGATCGCGTTCACGCACTACCCGGCAGTGCAGACGCTGATCGACAGTTTCTACTCCACGCCACGCGGTGGGCGCGCGGCGGTGTGGGTGGGGCCGGAGAACTACCAGATCATGGTGGAAGACCCGGTGTTCTGGCAGGCGGTGCGCAACAACCTGTGGTTCGCCGCGTTCACCATTCCGTGCTCGATCGGGCTGGCGCTGCTGATGGCGCTGTGGGTCAACGAGCGCATCGCTGGCCGCGCCTTCCTGCGCATGGCGTACTTCACGCCGACCGTGCTGCCGATGATCGCGGTGGCGAACATCTGGCTTTTCTTCTACACGCCGCACTACGGGCTGCTGGCGCAGATCATGGACGTGTTCGGCCTGCCGTCGAGCAACTGGCTCGGCAGCCCACGGACGGCGCTCGGCGCCGTGACGGTGGTGGCGATCTGGAAGGAGGCGGGCTTCTTCATGATCTTCTACCTGGCCGCGCTGCAGACGCTCAACCCCAGCCTGCGCGAGGCCGCGGCCATTGAAGGCGCCTCACGCTGGACGTTCTTCCGCCGCGTGCAATGGCCGCTGCTGATGCCGACCACGCTGTTCGTGCTGGTCAACGCGTTCATCAACGCCTTCCGCATGGTCGATCACCTGTTCGTGCTCACGCGCGGCGGTCCCAACAACGCCTCCACGCTGCTGCTCTACCACCTGTACGAAGTTGGCTTCAGCTTCTGGGACACCGCCTACGCGGCCGCCATCACCATGGTACTGGTGGCGGTGCTGGCCGGCATCGCGCTGGTGCAGTTCTTCGTGCTCGACCGCCGGGTGCATTACAAGTGACCACGCCCGCCCAACGCCTGGCCTTCAACGAGCCGACCTGGCTGGACACGCTGGCGGCGTGGTTGCTGGCGCTTCTGTGGATCCTGCCGCTGGTCTACGCGGTGTGGACGGCCTTTCACCCCGCTGAGTTCGCCACCCGCTTTGCCTGGGACGCGCCGCTCACGCTCGACAACTTCCGCCGCGCGTGGGCGGCGGCGCCCTTCGCGCGCTACTTCCTGAACACCACGCTGCTGGTGACGATGATCCTCGCCGTGCAGCTGGTGCTGGCGACGCTGGCGGCGTATGCCTTCGCGCGCTATCGCTTTCCGGGGCGCGACGTGGCCTTCGCCCTGGTGCTGGTGCAGTTGATGGTCATGCCGGACATCCTGCTGGTGGAGAACTACAAGACCATGAGCCGGATCGGCCTGGTCGATACGCTGCTGGCCATCGGCCTGCCGTATTTCGCGTCGGCCTTCGCCATCTTTTTGCTGCGCCAGACCTTCATGGGCATCCCGAAGGAACTCGACGAGGCGGCGCGGGTAGAAGGCGCCGGTGCGCTGCAAACGCTGTGGCGGGTGTACGTGCCGCTCGCCAAGCCGGTGTACACCGCGTTCGCGTTGGTGTCGGTGAGCTTTCACTGGAACAACTTCCTGTGGCCGCTCATCATCACCAACAGTCCGAACGCGCGCCCGCTCACCGTGGGGCTGCAGGTGTTCTCATCGGGCGATCAGGGGGTGGACTGGTCGGTCATCACCGCCGCCACGCTGCTGAGCTGCGCGCCGCTGCTCATTGCCTTCCTGCTGTTTCAGCGGCAGTTCGTGCAGAGCTTCATGAGGGCCGGGATCAAGTAACCCTATTGATATTTTCAAAATCACGACAGCGCGGGCCATCAGCCCTCCCCTCACATCCCCTCGTCATTGCGGCGAAGGCCGCAATCCATGGGGCGTCGCCTTGACACGGTGTTCACCCGCGGACACCGTGTGGATTGCGGCCTTCGCCGCAATGACGGGATGAGGTGAAGGCATGACATAGGCTTGTCCTGAATGACGAAACTCTCTCAAGAAAACGTTTTGTAAGTCATTGATTTTCTTCGGGTACACCGGCCCTGTTGGCAGGGTTGGGCTGCTCAATAGAAACGGCAGTTGACCGCTCGCCATCCTTGGGCAACCGGCATGAGCACTGACTTTCACGGCTTCGATCACATTCACCTGTTGGGTGAGCGCGCTATGCACCCGATCGCACCGCGCTGGCTCGCTGCCCAAGCCGCGTTGCTCGTCCTTGCAGGCACGAGCCTGCCGCGTCCTCACCGTCTTGCCTGACACGCCCATCACGGCACGCTCAGGCCGTGTAGTCGCCGCTGGCTTCGGGCTGGAATTCGATGGCGCGCACTTGCAACGCCGTTTCCTTGCCATCGACGCCGCGCCAGCTGGCCACCTCGCCCACGCGCAAGCCCAGCAGGGCGGTGCCCAGGGGCGACAGCACGGAGATCAGGCCCTGCGCGGCATTGGCGTCGGGCGGATACACCAGGGAGATGCTGCGCTCGTCACCGCCCGCGGGGTCGGCCACGCGCAGCTTGGAATACATGGTGACGATGTCGCCACCGATTTCCTGCGGGCGCACCACCTCGGCCGCGTCAATCACCTCGGACAGGGTTTCTGCCTGTGCCGACACGGCGCCGTCGGCGGCCTGGCGGCGCAGCAGATTGAAGATGCGCACATGGTCCAGGTCGGTGATGGTGCGGTTGAAGTCGTTGGTGGTCATGGCAGTCTCCTGCGGGTTGGTTATCAGGGGGAGCGCCAGGCGCGGATGCGCCGGGAGCAAAAACAAGAGGGAAGGAATCAGGGCCGCGCCGCGCGCTGGTGCGGTGCCCGACGATCCGGGCAGCGCTCTAGTGAGAGGTTGGGGGGATCGTCGGGCTCAGGAATGTGCGGCCAGATGGCCGGCACCTGGGGCGTATGCCGCCCAGCAGAGCGTTCGACGATCCATGCGTGCGCCCACGGACACCCCGGCCGATGGGGCCAATGCCGCGCGCGCGGCGGCGCGGGTCGTGAGGGGGTGCTGGGCTTGCATGGCCGGGATGATACCGCCCCGGCGCGAAAAAGGCCAACCGCCCAAACCGGCCCCACCCAGCCGAAGTAAGCAGCCACCAACTTTTGTCACACTGGCCCTCGGAGAGAAAGCGCCGCGCGAGGAGTTTGAGGACAGCCTTTGAAAGACTCAGTGGTTCAGAATCTTGCCCAGGAAATCCTTGGTGCGCGGCTGGCGGCCTTCGGGGTTGCCGAAGAATTCATCCTTGCTGCAGTCTTCCAGCACCCTGCCGCCAACGTCGATGAACACCACGCGGTTGGCCACCTTGCGGGCAAAGCCCATCTCGTGCGTGACCACCATCATGGTCATGCCCTCCTTGGCCAGCGTGACCATCACGTCCAGCACCTCGCCCACCATCTCGGGGTCGAGCGCGGAAGTGGGCTCGTCGAACAGCATCACCACCGGGTCCATGCTGAGCGCGCGAGCAATGGCCACGCGCTGCTGCTGGCCGCCCGACAGCTGGCCGGGAAACTTGTCCTTGTGCGCCATCAGGCCCACGCGGTCGAGCATTTTCAGGCCGCGCGTCCTGGCCTCGTCGATGGAGCGGCCCAGCACCTTGACCTGCGCAATCGTCAGGTTTTCGGTGACCGACAAGTGCGGAAACAGCTCGAAATGCTGGAACACCATGCCCACCTGGCTGCGCAGCCTGGGCAGGTCGGTCTTGGGGTCGGTCACCTTGATGCCGTTGACGATGATCTCGCCTTGCTGCACCGGCTCCAGCGCGTTGATGGTCTTGATGAGCGTTGACTTGCCCGAGCCGGAAGGCCCGCAGATCACCACCACGTCGCCCTTGTCGACGTGGCCGTTGATGTTGTTCAGCACCTGTACCGGGCCGTACCACTTGGACACGTTGGTCAGCTTGATCATGGGTTCGGACATTTCACTTCTCCTCGAAAGCCGGGCAAATACCGGGAACAGGTCTTAGGCTCAGGTGGCCGCGGAGCAGGCCGTGCCAGCGAACGCCGTGGCCGGACCTGCGCCGGCCACTGGCGTTGTCCCCCTTCGCGCAGCAGAGGGGGGAAGGCGCGCAGCGACTCAGGGGGGTGTTCATCTGATAATCGCGATCTTCTTGTGCAAGCGCTTCACGAACCACGACAGCGCGAAGCAGATGATGAAATACAGGATGGCGGCGGCGATGTACATCTCGGTGGGGCGGCCGAAGTTCTTGCCCGCCGTGTCGA
>JAUNUR010000066.1 GCA_030538085.1 Pseudomonadota bacterium
TTGCGGCCTTCGCCGCAATGACGAGGGGATGTGAGGGGGTTTTTCTGATGGCCCGTGCTGTCGTGATTATTGAAAACATCAATAGGATGACTTCTTTGTCATTGAACCAGCGAAGCCATTTGTCTTTTTGAAAATCCATGCGCATGAAGCCGCCACGCGAGGCGCGCGCAGAGACAGGCCCCGGTTTGGCCTGTCCGTCGCCCCGGCAGAATGCTGCTGTTGCGTCGTCACGGCATGGCGCATCCCTCGAACCGGGGGATTCATGACCATGTCACGCCCCGTGACTAAAGTTTTTGGCGTCTCGATAACGACAAAGCTTTCATGAGTTTCGCCAAGACCGAACGCGGCCGCGCCGCATTGCGCAACCGGGCCGAGGACCTGAGCGCCGTTGAGCGCCAGATACTGATCGTCAGCAACGGTCACCGGGATGAAAAAGACCTGGCCACGCTGATGTGCCGCCCCGTCGATGATGAGATCGACCGCCTGATCGCCCTGGGTTACTTGGCTCGCACCCGTGGCCTGGGACATGCCGACTTCAGCCCCACCGGCACCTTGCTCGACTCAGCCCGCCCCGTGTCTCGCCCGCGCGCCCGCGCCGCCAACGCCAGCGGCTCTGGTGGCCGTGCCGCCCCGCCGTCCGGTGCTGCGGGCGTGGCGGCATCGCAAGCATCGCGCAGCATGGCCGGCGCCAAGATGTATCTGCTGGGCTTGCTGAGTTTGCAGCGCGTGCCCGAAGCCATGGAGCTGGCGGTGGAAATCCACACCGCCGCCACGCACGAGGAATTCCTGGACCGCGCCCTGCATTGCCTGCTGGTGCTGACCGAACTCAACGGATCGCATTACGCGCGCCGCGTGGCGCGCAAGCTGGGCGGCACGCTGCCGGCAGCCCATGTGCCGACTTTTCTGCGGGGCTTGCAGGCATATGCCTTGCCCGAGGTCGTTGGCGCCTTCATCGACGAGGCCAGCAGCACGCTGCCGACGGCACAGTTGCAGCGGATCGTGGCCGAAGTCTCGGCGGTGGCCTAGTAAGCTGGCGGCGTCGCGCGGCTGCCAAGCCATGCGTCCGCCGCGCCCGCGCGCTATGCTTGAGGCACGCAACTTTTGTACAGGAGACACCGACCATGACCCTCAAGCTCTACTACGCCTCGGGCGCCTGCTCGTTCGTGCCGCACAGCATGCTGGAGATGGCTGGCGCCACTTTCGAGCCAGTGGCCGTCAAACTGCACCGGGGCGAGCAGAACAGCCCTGAATACAAGGCCATCAACCCGCGCGGCCAGGTGCCGGTGCTGGCCGACGGCGACCAGGTGATCACGCAGATCATGGCCATCATCGCCTACATCGACGGCAAGTTTCCCGAAAGCACTTTCATCCCGAAGGATCCGCTGGAGCGGGCACGTTTCGTGGAAAAGCTGGCGTGGATGAACAACACGGTGCATCCCACGTTCACGCACATCTTCATGCCGGCGAAGTTCACCGGCGACGAGGCAGCGCAGCAGGCCATCAAGGCCCATGCGGTGGACCAGTACCGCCAGTTGATGCAGGAGCTGCAGGACATGGTGCAGAAGGCACATGCCGCCGGCAACGACTGGCTGGGCGGCGTGCACTGCGGCCCGCTGGACACCTACGCGCTGACGCTGCTGCGCTGGGGCACCATCGCCGGCATCAACCCCGAGGACTATCCCGAGCTGTGGGCGCACGTGCAGCGCACCGCGCAGGTGCCGGCCGTGGCCCGCGCCATGGAGCGCGAGAAGCTGCAACTGAGCCTGTATGGGCGCGCGGCATAGAGCGAATTTCCAACGCTGCGTTCAAGCCGCCATTCATACCCATGGCGCGAAAAGCATGGCGAATTCACGGCGGGTGGAACAACGTTCGCACAACCCCCACGTGGCCTCAAAAAGATGCGCGAAAAATAAAATGTAAGTATTGTTTTTCTCGCTATGATCGCACTGGATAAATCCATAACGTCGTTATGGATTTATCCAGCGGTCGGTGCCGTGCGCTGACCGATCCATGCCTTGAACAAGGAGCGATTCATGCAACATGACACGACGCGGCGCGCCGCTTTGACCAGCCTGGCGGCAGCAGGTTTGTGGGGTTTGACCGCCTGTGGCGGCGGGGACGATAACAAGCCAGGGGGCGACACGGTTCGGGTAGTGCTCGAATACCCGAAGGATTTGATTAATGTCGAGTGGCTGAAGCCCTTCACCATTGCTCCGCTTGCACTGGATACGCAAGGCCACTCCTATACCTTGTCGCTGACCGATGACTCCGGACAAGCGCCCTCCTGGGCCACGATCAACCAGAAAACCGGCGTGATCACGGGGCAGGCCCCCAAGGATGGCGAGTTGTGGTTGTACGTCTGGCTACACATCCGCAATGGCGCCAACCCGGTCAACACCCCGGTGAGGCTGTTCAGCGGTGCCGGCATTGGGTTCTCGTATAGTCCAAGCGGGCAATATGCGATGAATAAGCCCATGTCGATTCCGCTGGAGGCCAAAGGCTTGAAGCCGGGAGACGTCGTCAAATACACGCCGCATCCTAATGCGCGCTTGCCCAGGGGCGTGGTGATCAACATGAGCACCGGTGCCGTGGAAGGCACGCCGACGGAAATGGGGACGTTCTCTCCGTGGCTGAACATCACGGTCACGCGTAACGGCATGACAGTGCCGTTTGTCGCCAACTGCAACTCCGCAGTGATTTTCCTGGGTAACTGACCGGTCGGCGCTCGCGCGCCTTGTCTTGATTGGTCGAACTCAACCCAGCGCCGCAAAGCGCACCGTGAAGCACGCGCCCGGTGGCTGTTGGCCGGGGTGTGCGTCGTCCACGCTGACTTCGGCGCGGTGCTGCGCTGCGATCTCCTGCACGATGGGCAGACCCAGCCCCGAGCCGTGCACGTTGGTGCCCAGCGCGCGGTAGAACGGCTGGAACACCGCCAGGCGCTCGATGGCCGGAATGCCGGGGCCGTTGTCTTCCACCTGCACGGCCAGCGCGTGGCTGAACGGCTCCACGCGCAGCCGCACCGTGACCACGCCCGGCACTTGTTCGGTGGACGGCGTGTAGTGGATCGCGTTTTCCACCAGATTGCGGACCATCTCCTTGAGCAGCGTGGGGTTGCCGCGCAGCGTCAGCTCGGGCGCGCCGGGCTCGGGTCCGTCATAGCCCAGGTCGATCCGTTGATGCATGGCGTGTGGCACGGCTTCGCGCACCACGTCGATGATCAGCCGCGCCATATCGCACGGCTGTTGCGCCATCACGGCGCCGCCGGCCTCGGCCCGCGCCAGCGCCAGCAGTTGGTTGACGGTGTGCGTGGCGCGCACGCTGGCGTGGCCAATCTGCTGCAGTGACTGCTTCAGGTCGTCGGCGCTGGCCTCCTGACGCTGGGCCAGGTCGGCCTGCAGCGCCAGGCCGGCCAGCGGTGTTTTCAGCTGGTGCGCGGCGTCGGCTAGAAAGCGCTTCTGCATGCCGATCGAGTCCTTCAGCCGCGTCAACAGGTCGTTGACCGAAGCCACCAGCGGCCCCACCTCTTGCGGCACGGCCTGATCGTCCAGCGGGCTCAGATCGTCCGGCTGGCGCGCGCGGATGCGCGACGCCAGCGCCGACAGCGGCTTGATGCCACGCACCAGCGCCAGCCACACCAGCAACACCGCCAGCGGCAGGATGGCGAACTGCGGCAGCATCACGCCCTTGATGATTTCCGCCGCCAGCACGCTGCGCTTCTCGCGCGTTTCGGCCACCTGCACCAGCGCCTGCCGCGTGCCGTCGCCAATGGGCAGCCACAGATAGGCCACCCGCACCGGCAGGCCGCGGAATTCGGCATCGCGCAATCGCGGCTCGCCGAATACGTCTTCGTTTAATGCCGTGTTGCCAGCATCGCTGGTCACGGCGGGCGGCTTGGGCAGATCGCGTTCGCCCGACAGGAATTCGCCCCGTGCGCCCAGCACCTGGTAATAGACGTTGTCGGAATCATCGGCCCGCAGCAACTCGCTGGCCGGCTGCGGCAGCGAGAACCGCACGCGCCCGCCAGGACTGGTCTGGATGAACTGCGCCAGCGCCTGCACGTTGTAGACCAGCGCGCGGTCGAAGGGTTTGTTGGCCAGGTTCTGCGCCACCAGCCAGGTCAACGCCAGGCTGATGGGCCACAGCAGCAGCAGCGGCGTCAGCATCCAGTCCAGGATTTCGCCGAACAGCGAGCGCTGGGTGCGCTGGAAGAGCTTCATGAAGAGGTTGAGCGTTGGGAGTTCGGCGTTGAGCGTGCGAGCCGGCTGATCCCGCTTTCACGCTCAACGCCGAACGCTGAACGCCCAACCTCTTTCATCCCGGAATCTTTTCCAGGCAATAGCCCAGCCCGCGCACCGTGGCGATGCGGATCGGCCCTTTCTCGATCTTCTTGCGCAGGCGGTGGATGTAGACCTCGATGGCGTTGTTGCTCACTTCCTCGCCCCACTCGCACAGGCGCTCGACCAACTGCTCCTTGCTCACCAGCCGGCCACTGCGCTGCAGCAGCACTTCCAGCAGGCCCAGCTCGCGCGCCGACAGGTCGACCATCTTGCCGTCGATGCTGGCCACGCGGCCCGTCTGGTCATATTCCAGCGGGCCGTGCTTGATGATGGCGCTGGCCGCGCCCATGCCGCGCCGGGTCAGCGCGCGCACGCGCGCCTCCAGCTCGGTCAGGGCGAAGGGCTTGGCCATGTAGTCGTCGGCGCCGTAGTCCAGGCCCTTCACGCGCTCCTCGACGCTGTCGGCGGCGGTAAGAATCAGCACCGGCAGTGTCTGCCCGCGCGCGCGCAGGCGCTTGAGCACTTCCAGCCCGTGCAGCTTGGGCAGGCCCAGATCCAGGATCAGCAGGTCGAACTCGGTGTTGGTGAGCAGTGCCGTGTCGGCCTCGCTGCCGCTGGTCACGTGGTCGACCGCCGCGCCGTGGGCGCGCAGACTGCGCATCAGGCCGTCGGCCAGCACCTGGTCGTCTTCGGCGATGAGGATGCGCATGGTCTTTCTCCTGGCGGCTATGCGGGCCGCGTGCATTGAATGTTTTCGAGGGCCGCCTCGTCAAGGCAAATTCTAGAGCGCCGCCAGCGGCTTGCCGCTGGGGTTGTCCCGGCGCGGGGCGCGCGCCATCAGCGCCGCGGCGCGCTCGGCGATCATGATGGCGGGCGCGTTGGTGTTGCCACCCACGATGCTGGGCATGATGGATGCGTCCACCACGCGCAAGGCCTCGATGCCGCGCACGCGCAGTTGGTCGTCCACCACGTCCATGCCGCCCTGGCCCATGCGGCAACTGCCCACGGGGTGGTAGATGGTGTCGGCGTTCTGGCGGATGAAGGATTCGATCTCGGCATCGGTCTTCGCCGCCGCCGAGCGCTCGACGGCGCCAAAGCGCGCCAGCGCGGGCTGCTGCAGCAAGGCGCGCATCTGTTTGAAGCCGGCCACCATGCGGCGCGTGTCGTCGTCGTCCTGCAAGAAGGCCGGGTCGATCAGCGGCGCCGCCAGCGGGTCGGCGCTGGCCAGACGCAGGCTGCCGCGGCTGCGCGGGCGCAGCACGCACACGTGGCACGAGTAGCCATGCCCCGTGACGGTGGCGCGTCCGTGGCTGACCAGTTTGCCGACGACGAAGTGCAGTTGCAAGTCCGGCACCGGCTCGGCAGCGCTGGTCTTGATGAAGGCGCCGCCCTCGGCGAAATTGCTGGTCAGCATGCCGCGCCGCTCGTTGCGCCATTGGCGCACCGCCCGCGCCATGCGCCAGCCGCCTTGCAGGGACAGGCCGAACAGCTCGTGGGCCTGGTTGGCGTCCCATACCTGCACCACGTCGGGGTGGTCGTGCAGATTGGCGCCCACGCCAGGCAACTCGTGCCGCACCGTGATGCCGTGCTGGCGCAGATGATCGGCCGGGCCGATGCCCGACAGCATCAGCAATTGGGGCGACTGGATGGCGCCAGCGCTCAGGATCACCTCGCGCTCGGCGCGCACGGTGTGCTCGCGCCCGTCCTGCACGTAGGCCACGCCCACGGCACGGCCGTTTTCAAGCAGCACGCGCGTGGCGTGCGCGCCGGTGACGATGCGCAGGTTGGGTCGCGCGCGGTTCGGCCAGAGGTAGGCCTTGGCGGCAGAAAAGCGCTCGCCGTTCTTGTGCGTGACCTGGTACAGCCCCACGCCTTCCTGGCTGGCGCCGTTGAAATCGGTATTGCGGGCGTAGCCAGCTTGCACGCCCGCTTCGACGAAGGCCAGCGAGAACGGATTCGGGTCCGACAAGTCCTTCACGTTCAGCGGCCCGCCCGCGCCGTGGAAGGCGTCGGCGCCGCGTTCGTTGTGCTCGGACTGGCGGAACACCGGCAGCACGTCGGCCCAGCCCCAGCCGGCGTTGCCCTCGGCGGCCCAGGCGTCGTAGTCCCGCGGCACGCCGCGCGTGTAGATCATGGCGTTGATGGAACTTGAGCCGCCCAGCACCTTGCCGCGCGGCTGGTAACCCCGGCGCCCGTTCAGGCCCGCCTGCGGCACGGTCTCGAACGCCCAGTTGTGGGCAAAGCGCGCCGTGGGCGCGCGCGCCATCACCATCAGGCCGCCGGGGCAATGGATCAGCACGCTGGTGTCGGGCGGGCCGGCTTCCAGCAACGTCACCTGCACGGTGGGGTCTTCGCTCAGGCGCGCGGCCAGCACACAGCCGGCCGAGCCGGCGCCAACGATCACATAGTCCATGCGTGCACTTCTCCTCTTTGTTGTGGAACACATTGTGATCCCTGACAAGAGCTTGACACGCCCGGGCACTAACATTGGCGACAGTGACTGGACGCCGTTTGGCCTGTCTTGTTGACATTTCGCAACCCCACTCTTGGAGAAACACACATGAGCATCACCACCGTTGGCATCGTCGGCGCCGGCACCATGGGCAATGGCATCGCGCAGGCATGCGCCGTCAAGGGCATCAACGTTGTCATGGTCGACATCGCCCAGGCCGCCGTCGACAAAGGCATCGCCACCGTCGGCAAGAGCCTGGATCGCCTGATCGCCAAGGAAAAAATGACCGAGGCCGACAAGGCCGCCGCCCTGGGCCGCATCAAGGGCTCGACCAGCTACGACGACCTGAAGGGCGCGCAACTGGTCATCGAGGCCGCCACCGAGAACCACGAGCTGAAGAACAAGATCCTGGGGCAGCTCGATGAACTGCTCGACCCCGAGGTCATCATCGCCACCAACACCTCGTCGATCTCGATCACGCAGCTGGCCGCCGTGACCAAGCGCGCCGACAAGTTCGTGGGCATGCACTTCTTCAACCCGGTGCCGATGATGGCGTTGGTGGAGATCATCCGCGGCCTGCAGACTTCCGATGCCACGCACGACGCCGTGAAGGCGCTGGCCGAGGCACTGGGCAAGTCGCCCATCACGGTGAAGAACGCGCCCGGCTTCGTGGTCAACCGCATCCTGGTGCCGATGATCAACGAGGCTTTCTTCGTGCTGGCCGAGGGTCTGGCCACGCCGGAAGACATCGACGCCGGCATGAAGCTGGGCTGCAACCACCCCATCGGTCCGCTGGCGCTGGCCGACATGGTGGGCCTGGACGTGTGCCTGGCCGTGATGGAGGTGTACCTGGAGCAGTTCGGCGACAGCAAGTACCGCCCCTGCCAGTTACTGCGCGAATACGTGGCCGCCGGCCGCCTGGGCCGCAAGACCGGCATGGGCGTGTACAGCTACGCCAAGTGATGACGCGCCTGGCAGGCGCATGATCTCGCCGCTGTGCGGCGTCGATGACGACATGAAGGCGCCAGGTCATGGCGCGCAGCCCGTCATCGATGCCGCGTCAGCGGCGATTTCATTTCGTCAGCTCACAGCTGAGCGAGCGCGTCCTTCACGTCCGCCACGCTGAGGATCTCGCTCAGCACGATGGGCGCCTTGCCGGGCGCCTGCAGCACGTACACCGGCACGCCGCTGCGGCCCAGCTTGTTCAGTGCGGCGGTGATGGTGGCGTCGCGCCGTGTCCAGTCGGCGCGGAAGGTCTGCACCTTGGCGGCGTCGAGCGCGTTCAGCACTTCATCGTTGGCCAGCGTGGTCTTCTTGTTGTACTGACAGGTCACGCACCACGCGGCGGTGAAGTCGACGAACACCGGTTGGCCTTCGTCCAGCGTGGCCTGCACGCGCTCGGGCGACCAGGGTTGCCAGCGCTCGCCCGCTGGCGTCGCGGCCTGGGCAGAAGGCATGGCCGTGTGTACCACATTCGGACCGATAGCGAACAGCAGAAAAGCGCCGAACGCTACTGAAATGGCAGCCACCACGATGCGTGTGCGGCCCGTCAGCCCCAGCGCCCACAACACCAGCGCCAACGTTACCAGCAGCGCCAGCAGCGCGCCCGCGCCGTCGATGCCGGTCTGCTGGCCCAGCACCCACAACAGCCACACGGCGGTGCCGAACATGGGGAAGGCCATGAATTTCTTGAACGTGTCCATCCACGTACCCGGCCGGGGCAGCATCCGCGCCACCGCCGGCCACCAGCTGGCCGCCAGGTACGGCAACGCCATGCCAAGGCCCAGTGCGGCGAACACCAGCAGGGCCTGCCAAGCCGGCAGCGCCACCGCCAGCCCCAGCGAGGCGCCCATGAACGGCGCCGTGCACGGCGAGGCCACGGCCACCGCCAGCACGCCGGACAGGAAGGCGTTGCTCACCGGGTGCTTGGCCTCCATCGTCGCCACGCTGCTGGGCAGGAACTGGCCGAACTCGAACACGCCCGCCAGATTCAGCCCGATCACGGTGAACAACACCGTCAGCCCCGCCACCACGGCGGGTGATTGCAACTGAAAGCCCCAGCCCAACTGCTGCCCCGCCGCGCGCAGCGCCAGCATCAGCGCGCCCAGCGCCAGGAAGGACAGCACCACGCCCGCCGTGTAGGCCAGCCCGCTGACGCGGTGCGCGCGCCGGTCGTCGGCATGCTGGGTGAAGCCCAGCACCTTGATCGCCAGCACGGGGAACACGCAGGGCATCAGATTGAGCACCAGGCCGCCGATCATGGCGCCCACCAGGGCGAGCAGGAAAGTGGTTGTCGGTACCGATGTCGTGGCGGCGGGCACGGACGCCGCGGCGGTGCCGGCAGCGGCGGCATTAGCTTTCAGCGCTGCTTCCAGCGCGGGCGACACCACGGCCACGGGCGCCACGGCGGGCCAGGCGCCCGTCACCGGCGCGTCGGCGCGCCAGCCCTGTGCCTGGTCGGCTGTCACCAGCACCAGTGGCATGGCCTCGGGGGCATCGGCGCGGTCGGGCGACACGGGAATGTCGGCTGTCCACACGGCGCCGTCCCAGCGCTGGCTCCAGGTCTTGGGGCCGACGGCCTCCCCGGGCTTGGCGAGCGTGGCGGCGGTGACGACGACGTTGGGCGTTTCGGGAAAGAACTCCAGCGCCTGCCCCTGCACGCTGGCGGGCAGGCCGGCCACGCGCACGGCCAGGCGCTGGCCGCCATCGGTCAGCTCGATCTGGTGATCGCCACTCACGGTGGAGGGCTGGGCTGTCAGCGCCGCGTCGAAAGCCGCGCCGTGCAGCGCGGTGGAGCCGCGCAGCGGCAACTTGATGGCGAATTCACCTTCCTGCGGAATGCACTCGCGCCGGCACACCAGCCAGGTGGCTTTCAGCTTGACGTCCATCGCGTCGACCAGCGGGCCGGGCTGGTAGCCGGGCGTGACGATCAGCGGCACCGGCAGCAGCACCGTGTCTTCATAGCCGTAGTTCGCCAGGTTGCCGATGGGAATTTTCTTGGGCAGCGGCCAGGCGATGTCGCCGGCCATCACGCCGGTCGGCAGTGTCCATTGCAGCTCGGTGGGCATGCCGGAGTCGCCGGCGTTTTTCCAGTAGGTGTGCCACTCCTTGGCGTGGGTCAGTTGCAAGCCTACCCACACCGGCTGGCCGGTGGCGGCCTCGGGCATCTGGCCGATGGGCACGCCCTGCGGTGCGTGGGCCAGCAGCGTGGCTTGCACCTGATCGGTGCGTACCTCGGATTTAGGAAGGCTCTGGGCGCCCACCCCCACGGACAGCGCGCAAGACACGGTCAGAAAAGCGGTGTGCAACCAGGTGGTCAAGGCGCGCATTCAGGGTTCTCGGGGCAAACAAAGGCAACTTGATGGGAGCCGGGACGGGGCGGATAGGTTCCAGGCAGCGGGCAAACAGCGCTTGATTGCTACTGAATGAGTAGCTGGCAGCGCTTGTTGTTCAAGGGCGCGGGGCTGATTTGGCGTTCAATCCTGATTTACACACGGCCAAAGGCCCAGCCGCTGGCCGCTTCGGTGCCTTCGATCTCGTCGATGGCCTTGAGCAGCGGCGCCAGTTCACGGTAACGCCCAGCGGTGTGGCGGATGTAGGCGATGAAGCGCGGCGCGTCGGCCAGGTACCTGGGCTTGCCGTCGCGCAGCGTCAGGCGCGCGAAGATGCCCGCCACTTTCAGGTGCCGCTGCAGGCCCATCCATTCGACGGCACGCCAGAAGCTGCCGAAGTCGCTGTGCCAGTCCTCGAAGTCCAGCAGGCCCAGCTGGCGCGCGCGCTCCCAGTAGCGCACGGTGATGTCGAGCACGAACTCCTCGTCCCAGGTCAGGAAGGCATCGCGCATCAGGCTGGCGATGTCGTAGGTGACGGGGCCGTACACCGCGTCCTGGAAGTCGAGCACGCCGAGGCCGCCGCTGGGCGACACCATCAGGTTGCGCGGCATGTAGTCGCGGTGCACGTACACGCTGGGCGCGGCCAGGTTGCGGGCGACGATGAGGTCGAAGGTCTTGTCCAGCGTCTCGCGCAGCGCGCCGTCCACCGCCACGCCACGATGCTGGGCCAGATACCAGTCGGGGAACAGCGACAACTCGCGCCGCAGCAGCGCCTCGTCATAGGGCGGCAGCACGGCGGGTTTGGACGCCTGCTGCCACTTCAATAACAACTCCACCGCCTGCAGGTAGCGCGGGCGGTTGGCATCGGGCTGGTCGCGGTCGATCTCGTCCATCATGGTGCGCGCGCCCAGGTCGGTCAGCAGCATGAAACCCTGCGCTTCGTCCCAGTCCAGCACCCGTGGCGCGGGCAGGCCGGCGTCTTGCATCAGGCCGGCAACGTGCACGAAGGGCGCGCAGTTTTCCTGCGCTGGCGGCGCGTCCATCACGATGCGGCTGACGCCGGTCTGCGTGTCCAGGCGGAAATAGCGCCGGAAACTGGCGTCCGCCGAGGCCACGCGCAAACTGGCGGGTAGCAGGCCGTGCGTGGGCGCTGCCCGCGCCAGCCAGAGATCGAACGCCTTGGCGCGGTCCGGGTCGGGCCAGTGGGGCGCCGCGGACGCAACGGAAGGTGGCAAGGGGGCCAAAGACGCATCGCTCATGGATAATTGATTCTAGAGCGAGCCGCCTCCCGCACCGGGCCAGGGCTTGCGCCTTCTTGACCGATACGCAGTGCAGGCTTCGCTGGTTTCTCCCCCATGTCCTGATGCGCCACGCACGGCGCGGGTGGCCCTGTTGCGCCCGGTCGCGGCGGCGGTGCTGGCGCTGATGGCTGGCGGCGCGCTGGCGCAGGCGTCCGAGCCGCTGCAGTTGCAGGCCACGCCGCTGCTGGCCGAGCAAGTGCCGCGAAGCGCCCATTCGCCCCTCATCGTGGAGGGCGACCGCATCACCGGCCGCACCGATCTTGAAACCGTTGTCGAGGGCGATGCCCGGCTGCGCCAGCCAGGCCGCGTGGCGCGTGCCGACCGGCTGGTGTACGACGCCACCACCGACATCGCCACCGTCACCGGCGACGTGCGCATCAACGCCGAGGGCGACCGCTACACCGCCACGTCGGGGCAGCTTCAGCTTGACTCGATGGAAGGCTTTCTGTTGCAGCCCACCTACCAGTTCCTGGCCACCGGCGCGCACGGCCAGGCCGAGCGGCTGGATTTGCTGGACCGCGACCGCGCGCGCATCACCCAGGGCACCTACACCACCTGCCGGCGCGACGGGCCGGACTGGATGCCCGACTGGATATTGCGTGCCGACCGCCTGCACCTGGACCGCGAGGACGACGAGGGCCTGGCCGAGGGCGCGGTGCTGGAGTTCAAGGGCGCACCGATCCTGCCGCTGCCGGCCATGAGCTTTCCGCTCAGCGAGCGGCGCAAGTCCGGCTGGCTGCCGCCCACCATCGGGCTGGACAGCAAGAGCGGGCTGGATCTGTCGGTGCCGTACTACTGGAACATCGCGCCCAACCGCGACGCCACGCTCACCCCCGCCGTGATGATGCGCCGCGGGGTGGAGCTGGGCGCCGAGTTCCGCTATCTCGAAGACAACTACCAGGGCAGCATCAACGCCAGCCTGATGCCCAACGACCGGCTGCGCCAGCGCCAGCGCTGGGCCTACTTCACGCGGCACGGCGGGTATTACGACACCGGCATCGCCGGCATCGGCACGCTGGGCGTGGCGCTGAACCTGAACCGCGTGAGCGACAACGACTACTGGCGCGACTTCTCGCGCGGCGGGCCGGTGCTGACCACGCGTCTGCTGGGCAGCGAAGGCGCCGTGAGCTGGGCGCGCGGTGACTTCTCGCTGGCGGCGCGCGCGCTGAAGTGGCAGACGCTGCAGGACGTCAACGCCCCCATCATTCCGCCCTACGACCGCCTGCCGCAACTGGTGGGCCGGTGGGCGCGCCTCAACGACCGGGGTTTCGACTATTCGGTGGACGCGGATTTCACCCGTTTCCGCTCCGACCGCTTCTGGACCCGGCAGCCCAACGCCGACCGCGGTTTCATGCACGCGCAACTGGCGCGGCCGTTCACGCGCTCCTGGGGTTTTCTGACACCCAAGGTGCAGCTGCACGCCAGCAGTTACCGTTTCGACGCGCCGCTGACCACCGGCGCCACCTCCGCCCACCGCGTGTTGCCCACGCTCAGCCTGGATGGCGGGTTGGTGTTCGAGCGCGATGCGCGCTATTTCGGGCGCGACTTCCTGCAGACGCTGGAGCCGCGCCTGATGTACGTCTACACGCCGTACCGCGACCAGAACCACCTGCCCAACTACGACTCGGGCGCGTACGACTTCAACTTCGCGACCATCTGGTCCGAGAACGCCTTCGCCGGGCACGACCGCATCGTCGACAACAACCTGGTGACGAGCGGGTTGACCACGCGCCTGCTCGATGCGGAAACCGGTGCCGAGGCGGTGCGCCTGGCCATCGCGCAGCGCTACCGCTTTTCGGGCCAGCAGGTGGTGCTGCCGGGCGGCACGCCAACGGGGCGTGGCCTGTCGGACATCATGCTGGGCGCGGCGATCAACTGGAGCCCGCGCTGGGCCTTCGAGAGCGTGATGCAGTACAACCCCGACACCCAGCGCAGCACCCGCACCACCGTTCACGCGCGCTATTCGCCGGGCAAGTTCCGCACCGTCAGCGCGGCGTACCGCCACCAGCGCGATCTGGAAAGCGAGCACCTCGACGTTGGCTGGCAGTGGCCGCTGGGCGACCTGGTGGGCCGCCGTGGCGAGCTGGGCACCACCACATCCACCAGCGGCGGCGGCTGCAACGGGCGCTGGTACAGCGTCGGGCGGCTGAACTACAGCCTGCGCGAAAGCCGGCTGGTCGACGCCATCCTGGGGCTTGAATACGATGCCGGCTGCTGGATTGGCCGCGTGGTGCTGGAAAAGCTCCACAGCTCCACCACCTCGTCCACCAAGCGCATCATGTTCCAACTGGAATTCGTCGGCCTGTCCCGTTTGGGCACCAACTCGCTGCGCACGCTGCGCAACAACATTCCTCGCTACCAATACCTGCGCGAAGAAGTCACCCCACCGAGCCGCTTTTCTGCATATGAATAAACCATTCCGTCGTTCCGCCACGGCCCTGGCCGCTCTGCCCCTGTTGTTCGCCGCTTGGGCGCTGCCCGCGCACGGCCAGACCAGCGGTGGCACGGCCGCCAGCCCACGCCAGCCCGCGCCAACCCGGACGCAGCGCGCCGCCAAGCCGCCACGCAAGGCCAGGCCCAGCCAGAAACCGGCCACCGCGCCAGCGGCCGTCCCGGCAGCCGCCGCGCCGAAGGCGGCGGCTGGCGCCGGCCCGCGCGAGGCCGACTACATCGTCGCCGTGGTCAACACCGAGCCGGTCACCAACAACGAGGTGCGGGCGCGCATGGCGCGTGCCCAGCGGCAGTTGAACGCGCGCGGCGCTCCCGCGCCGCAGGCCGAGGTATTGCGCAAGGAGATGCTGGAGCGCCTGATCGCCGAGCGCGCCCAACTGCAATACGCCCGTGAAACCGGCCTGCAGGTGGACGAGGGCGCGCTGGCGCAGGCCGAGCTGTCCATCGCCCGCCAGAACCAGCTGACCACGGTGGAAGAGCTTTACCGCCGCATCGAGCAGGAGGGCATCGCCGTCAAGGACTTCCGCGACGACGTGCGCAACCAGGTGCTGCTGGCGCGCCTGCGCGAGCACGAGATCGAGCCCAGGCTGCGCGTGACCGACGCCGAGGTGGAGGCCTTCATCCGCGAGCAAAGCGGCGCCAGCGCCCGGCCGGTCGATCTGAACCTGGCCATGATTCTGGTGGCCGTGCCCGCCAGCAGCGACACCGCCGAGGTGGCGCGCCTGCAAGCCCGTGCCGCCGAAGTGGCGCGCCGCGCGCGTGGCGGCGAAGACTTCGCCAAGCTGGCGGAGGAATTCTCCGACGCCAACAACCGAGGCCGCGACGGCGGCGTGCTGGGCCTGCGCCCGGCCGACAGCTACCCCGAGCTGTTCCAGCAAAGCACGCGAAGCGTCCGCGTGGGCGACATCGCCGGCCCGGTGAAGTCGGACGCGGGCTTCCACGTTCTGAAAGTGCTGGAGCGCAAGCAGAACACCGAACTGCCCGAGATCAAGATTCCGCAAACCCACGCGCGGCACATCCTGCTCAAGACCGGACCGTCGCAGAGCGCGCAGGTGGCGCGCGAGCGCGCGGCCGACTTCAGGCGCCGCATCCAGTCTGGCCGCGCCAGCTTCGAGGAACTGGCGCGCCAGCATTCGCAGGACGACAGCGCCACCGATGGCGGCGACCTGGGCTGGGTGCCGCCGGGGCAGTTCGTGCCCGAGTTCGAGCAGGCCATGAACAACCTTCGCGAAGGCGAAGTGAGCGAGCCCGTGGTCAGCCGCTTCGGCGTGCACCTGATCCGCGTGGATGGCCGGCGCGAGCAAGTGCTCACCGCCGACGAGCAGCGCCAGTTGGCGCGCAACATGTTGCGTGAAAAGAAAGCGCAGGAGGCGTTCGAGACCTGGGCGAGCGAAGTGCGCGGGCGCGCCTATGTCGAATACCGCGATCCGCCGCGCTGACGCGCATGACGGAATGATCTCGCTGCGCTTCGATGACGGCGCTGCGCGCGATGGCCACGGTTTTAGCTTTGACCTCCCGCTGACGGCGCATGCCCTCGCCGTGAACCTGCTGCGCGCCATGCACCTGGGGCACCGTCATTTCGTCATTTACGCCGCCTTCGCGGCGAAGTCATACCGTCATCGTGCTTTCCCATGAAACACATCCCGCGCAAGCGCTTCGGCCAGCACTTCCTGAGTGATCCGGCCATCATCGACGCCATCGTGCGCGCCATCGACCCGCGGCCCGGTCAGGCCATGGTCGAGATCGGCCCTGGCCTGGCGGCGCTGACACAGCCGCTGGTCGAACGGCTGGGCCGCCTGACGGTGATCGAGCTTGACCGCGATCTGGCCGCTCGCCTGCGCGCGCACCCGCAGCTTGAGGTGGTCGAGTCCGACGTGCTGCAAGTGGACTTTTCCCGGCTGCATCCATCACAACCCGCGGCCCCCATCCGGGTGTGCGGCAACCTGCCGTACAACATCTCCACGCCCATCCTGTTCCATCTGCTGCCGTTCGCGGCGCACATCGAAGACCAGCACTTCATGCTGCAAAAGGAAGTGATCGACCGCATGGTGGCGCGCCCGGCCACGGCTGCCTATGGGCGGCTGTCGGTCATGCTCCAGTGGCGTTACGCGATGGAAAACGTGCTGTTCGTGCCCCCCGAGGCGTTCGAGCCGCCGCCGCGCGTCGACTCGGCCGTGGTACGCATGGTGCCACGCGCTGGCGCCGCCCCGGTCGATGCCGACCTGCTGTCGGAACTGGTGCAGGTGGCCTTCAGCCAGCGTCGCAAATTGCTGCGCCACACGCTGGGCAAGTGGCTGGAGCAGCGCGGATTCGCTGGTTGTTTCGACCTACAGCGGCGCGCCGAGGAAGTGCCGGTGGATGAATACCTGGCTCTGGCGCAGCAGGCGTAAGTCACGCGCTCCCCACGCTTGCGCTAATTCTGGTTTACCCTAATAAACCTGAGTAAATTACTCAGGTTGATGTGCTGGTTGTGACTTAAGTCACGACATGCTCATGTTTCTGATCACTGGTCGAGTTGTTCGGACACCTGGGGAGTGTTGTCACTGGATTGATGTTGATTAATTGATGCATGCTCGCAAGAATGGAGTTTTGCGTCGCAGGGGTCATGAATAAGGCGTAGCGTTGGCTGGGCCGGCCTCCTGCGGATACCAAGAGCAGTCAGGGAGACATGGATGATCAAAACACGACAGGCCCGCCGTGGCCCAACCAGTATCAGGGCGATGCTGTGCACCGCTGGCGCGGTGGTCATGCTGGCCGGTTGCGCCACATCTGGGCAGGTAGAGCGCTGGCACCTGACCGAGCCCAAGACCCCCACACCCGCCGAGCAGCTTGCCCAAGCCAGCGCCCAGCCGGTTCGCGTGGTCTTTTTCAGGCAAACCCAGGCCACCGAAAAAGCGGCGCAGCCGATCAATCTGTACCTGAACGGCCAATATCAGGCCTCGCTGGTCGGCAACACCTACACCGAGCAAAACCTTTGCCCCGGAGCGCACCGCTTCGCCGTGGCGTTCAACGACGTCCAGCGGCGCTACCACACCAAGGAAGAAGGTCAGCCCGTGAACGTTGGCACCGATCCCATGCAGTACTTCCGCGTCACCGAAGACGCCGCCGGCCAGGCCGTGTTGCAACCGGCGCCCGCCAGCGAGGCGCAAACGGTGCGCAGCCTGCGCCTGCTGCAAACCCACACCTTGCCGCGCGTGATCCGCAACGGCTGCAACCGCGGTTGATCCAGACAAACTCATCAGACATCAAGGCGCCGACATAGCGCCACCGGTCCACCCAGGGAGAGACAAAAATGAAAGTTCAGATCAAAGTCAACGACGTCAGCAAAACACTTGCCCGCTTCGAAGTCGAAGCCGGCGATGGCGCCAAAGGCAAAGGGCTGCGCCTGCAAGCGCAAAAGCAGGTGCGCTACGAGCTGATCAACGAAGAAACCAGCTTCGCCCCCGAGAACATCGCCACCAAGCGTGTCGGCAACGATCTGCACATCGCGTTCGAAGGCTCCGACATCGCGCAGCCCGACGTTGTCATCCAGGACTATTACGGCGACCCGGGCGCCGCATCCATCATCGGCCAGGCGGAGAACGGCCTGTACTACAACTACGTACCCGAATCCGGCCTGCAGCACGAGGCCATCAGCCGCCTCGGCGACAACATGCTGGCCGGCCAGGCCCTGGGTGGCGAGAAGTTCCTGACGGCCTTGTGGCTGCCCATGACAAGCATGGCGCCCCTGGTCATGCTGGGAAGCGGGTTGCTGGTGGGGGGCGCGGCGATCGGCGGTGGCCGCAAAACGCCGCCTCCGCCCTCATCTGAGGACGTGACCCCGCCGGGAGCGCCCAACGTCGTGGCCAAAGCCGACGGCAGCGTCACCATCACGCCGCCAAGCGACCCGGACGTCAAATCGGTCGACATCACCTACACGCCCGAAGGCAGCAACACGCCCAAGACGGTCACCGTGACCAAGGGCGACAACGGCACGTGGAGCAGCCCCGACCCCAATGTGAAGGTCAATCCCACCACCGGCGTGGTCACCATTGCCGACGACAAGGTCAAGGACGGCACCCCCGTCACGGCCAACGCGACCGACACCTCTGGCAACACCGGCCCTAGCGATACCGACACCGCCCAGGACGCCACCGCACCTGGCGCCCCCGATGTGGTCGCCAATGGCGACGGCAGCGTCACCATCACGCCGCCAAGCGACCCGGACGTCAAATCGGTCGACATCACCTACACGCCCGAAGGCAGCAACACGCCCAAGACGGTCACCGTGACCAAGGGCGACAACGGCACGTGGAGCAGCCCCGACCCCAATGTGAAGGTCAATCCCACCACCGGCGTGGTCACCATTGCCGACGACAAGGTCAAGGACGGCACCCCCGTCACGGCCAACGCGACCGACACCTCTGGCAACACCGGCCCCAGCGATACGGAGACGGCGTTGAGTCCGCCCGCCGCGCCCACACTCACGGTAGTAGCGCCGGACGACATCAACGACAGCACGCCCACCATCAGCGGCACCACCGACGCACCGGCGGGCAGCACCGTCACCATCACCGTCACCCAGGGTGGCACCACGCAAACGCTCACAACCACCGTCCAGCCCGACGGCAGCTACAGCGCCGACGTGCCCACGGCGCTGAGTGACGGCGCCTACACCGTCACCGCCAGCGTCACCCACAACGATCAAACCAGCACCGCCAGCGACCCCGGCAGCATCGACACCACCCCTCCCACGCTGACGGTTGCCGCGCCCGACAACAGCACCGACACCACGCCAACGATCAGCGGCACCACGGACGCGCCGGCCGGCAGCACCGTCACCATCACCGTCACCCAAGGCGGCACCACGCAAACGCTCACGGCCACCGTCCAACCCGACGGCAGCTACAGCGCCGAAGTACCCACGCCGCTGACCGATGGCCCCTACACCGCCACTGCCAGCGTCAAGGACCCGGCAGGCAACACCACCACCGTCAACGACGGGGGCAGCATCGACACCGCCGCGCCCAGCATCACCGTCGTGGCGCCCGACAACAGCAACGACAACACCCCCACCATCAGCGGTACCACCAGCGCGCCAGTGGGCAGCACCATCACCATCACCATCACCGACAGCGCGGGCGTCACGCAAACCGTCAGCACCACTGTTCAGGCCGGAGGCACCTACACCGTTGACGTGCCCAACCCAGTGGCGGATGGCCCCTACACCGCCACGGCCACCGTCACCGACAACGGCCGCCCAGGCAGCGGCCAGGACACCGGCAGCATCGACACCACGCCCCCCACGCTGACGGTTGCCGCACCCGACAACAGCAACGACACCACCCCCACCATCACCGGCACCACGGACGCGCCGACCGGCAGCACTGTCACCATCACCGTCACCCAGGGCGGCGCCACGCAAACGCTCACGGCCACCGTCCAACCCGACGGCAGCTACAGCGCCGAAGTACCCACGCCGCTGACCGATGGCCCCTACACCGCCACTGCCAGCGTCAAGGACCCGGCAGGCAACACCACCACCGTCAACGACGGGGGCAGCATCGACACCGCCGCGCCCAGCATCACCGTCGTGGCGCCCGACAACAGCAACGACAACACCCCCACCATCAGCGGTACCACCAGCGCGCCAGTGGGCAGCACCATCACCATCACCATCACCGACAGCGCGGGCGTCACGCAAACCGTCAGCACCACTGTTCAGGCCGGAGGCACCTACACCGTTGACGTGCCCAACCCGGTGGCGGATGGCACCTACACCGCCACGGCTACCGTCACCGACAACGGCCGCCAAGGCAGCGGTCAGGACACCGGCAGCATCGACACCACGGCGCCCACCATCATCACGCGAGCGCCCGACAACAGCAACGACACCACCCCCACCATCACCGGCACCACCGACGCGCCGGTCGGCAGCACCGTCACCATCACCGTCACCCAAGGCGGCACCACGCAAACGCTCACGGCCACCGTCCAACCCGACGGCAGCTACAGCGCTGAAGTCACCACGCCTTTGGCCGTGGGCGCCTATGTAGCCACCGCCAGTGTCACGGACGCGGCGGGTAACACAGGCTCATCCAGTGATCCGGGAAGTGTGCTTATGCTCCCTGCGCCCACACTCACGGTAGTAGCACCGGACGACATCAACGACAGCACGCCCACCATCGGCGGCACCACGGATGCGCCTGCGGGCAGCACCGTCACTATCACCGTCACCCAAGGCGGCACCACGCAAACGCTCACAGCCACCGTCCAGCCCGACGGCAGCTACAGCGCCGACGTGCCCACGGCGCTGAGTGACGGCGCCTACACCGTCACCGCCAGCGTCACCCACAACGATCAAACCAGCACCGCCAGCGACCCCGGCAGCATCGACACCACCCCTCCCACGCTGACGGTTGCCGCGCCCGACAACAGCACCGACACCACGCCAACGATCAGCGGCACCACGGACGCGCCGGCCGGCAGCACCGTCACCATCACCGTCACCCAAGGCGGCACCACGCAAACGCTCACGGCCACCGTCCAACCCGACGGCAGCTACAGCGCCGAAGTACCCACGCCGCTGACCGATGGCCCCTACACCGCCACTGCCAGCGTCAAGGACCCGGCAGGCAACACCACCACCGTCAACGACGGGGGCAGCATCGACACCGCCGCGCCCAGCATCACCGTCGTGGCGCCCGACAACAGCAACGACAACACCCCCACCATCAGCGGTACCACCAGCGCGCCAGTGGGCAGCACCATCACCATCACCATCACCGACAGCGCGGGCGTCACGCAAACCGTCAGCACCACTGTTCAGGCCGGAGGCACCTACACCGTTGACGTGCCCAACCCAGTGGCGGATGGCCCCTACACCGCCACGGCCACCGTCACCGACAACGGCCGCCCAGGCAGCGGCCAGGACACCGGCAGCATCGACACCACGCCCCCCACGCTGACGGTTGCCGCACCCGACAACAGCAACGACACCACCCCCACCATCACCGGCACCACGGACGCGCCGACCGGCAGCACTGTCACCATCACCGTCACCCAGGGCGGCGCCACGCAAACGCTCACGGCCACCGTCCAACCCGACGGCAGCTACAGCGCCGAAGTACCCACGCCGCTGACCGATGGCCCCTACACCGCCACTGCCAGCGTCAAGGACCCGGCAGGCAACACCACCACCGTCAACGACGGGGGCAGCATCGACACCGCCGCGCCCAGCATCACCGTCGTGGCGCCCGACAACAGCAACGACAACACCCCCACCATCAGCGGTACCACCAGCGCGCCAGTGGGCAGCACCATCACCATCACCATCACCGACAGCGCGGGCGTCACGCAAACCGTCAGCACCACTGTTCAGGCCGGAGGCACCTACACCGTTGACGTGCCCAACCCGGTGGCGGATGGCACCTACACCGCCACGGCTACCGTCACCGACAACGGCCGCCAAGGCAGCGGTCAGGACACCGGCAGCATCGACACCACGGCGCCCACCATCATCACGCGAGCGCCCGACAACAGCAACGACACCACCCCCACCATCACCGGCACCACCGACGCGCCGGTCGGCAGCACCGTCACCATCACCGTCACCCAAGGCGGCACCACGCAAACGCTCACGGCCACCGTCCAACCCGACGGCAGCTACAGCGCTGAAGTCACCACGCCTTTGGCCGTGGGCGCCTATGTAGCCACCGCCAGTGTCACGGACGCGGCGGGTAACACAGGCTCATCCAGTGATCCGGGAAGTGTGCTTATGCTCCCTGCGCCCACACTCACGGTAGTAGCACCGGACGACATCAACGACAGCACGCCCACCATCGGCGGCACCACGGATGCGCCTGCGGGCAGCACCGTCACTATCACCGTCACCCAAGGCGGCACCACGCAAACGCTCACAGCCACCGTCCAGCCCGACGGCAGCTACAGCGCCGACGTGCCCACGGCGCTGAGTGA
>JAUNUR010000067.1 GCA_030538085.1 Pseudomonadota bacterium
GCGTGTCATGCTCCTGATAACGCAGCATCAGCAGAGTTTGATGACACGCCCTAGTACGCCAACCTGTATGAAGGTTGATTTTTCCGGTTTCGATCACGCTCACCAGCAGAGCGAGCGCGTCATGCACCCAATCACATCGCGCTGGTCACAATATGCGGCGTTGCTCGTCCTCGCGCACACGAGTCGCGGCATCCTTCCCCTTGCAGGGCGGGTATCGGTCAGTGTCTGATCGCCGCACACGTGCGCCGTATCAGGCCGTACAAGGCGTGCACCACCGCCTGCGCACGCACGGCGGCGCGGTCGCCGCTGAAGCGTTGGCATTCGGCATGGGTTTGCCCGTTCACGCGCCAGCCAAACCATACCGTGCCCACTGGCTTGTCCGCGCTGCCACCCGTCGGCCCGGCGATGCCGGTGACAGAAACGCTCACCTGCGCGCGTGAATGGGCCAACGCGCCTTCGGCCATGGCGCGCGCCACGGCTTCGCTGACCGCACCTTGGGTGGCGATCAGTTCCGCCGGCACACCCAGCAGGTCGGTCTTTGCCTCGTTGCTGTAGGTGACGACGCCGCGCTCGAACCAGTCCGACGAGCCAGCCACATCGGTGCAGGCGGCGGCGATCAGCCCGCCGGTGCAGCTTTCAGCCGTCGCCAGCAACCAGCGACGCTGGCGCAATGCCTCGGCCAGTTCTTGAACGATTTCGGTTGTTTGCGCTTGAGCAGCCAGCGCGGGCTGCTCACTGTTTTGTAGCGTTTTCATCACCAGGCGCGCCACAGCGCGATCACCAGCAGCGTGCAGAAGGCGGCCACCAGGTCGTCCAGCACGATGCCGAAGCCACCGCGCCAGCCGCGCGCGCCGTGCAGCAGGCGGTCGGCCCAGCCCACGGGGCCGGGCTTGGCGGCGTCGAAAAAGCGGAACAGCGCGAAGGCCACGAATTGCGCCCACAACCCGGCGGGCAGCAGCAGCCACAGCACGATCCAGAACGAGACGATTTCGTCGATCACGATGGCGCTGGGGTCGGCCGTGCGCAGGTGGCGCGCCGTCACCGTGCTGCTCCACACCGCCAGCGGCAGTGCGGCGGCCAGCAGCCAGCCCAGTTGCGCGGGTGTCAGCCACCAGCCGAGCACCGCCCAGGCCAGCCAGGCCCACAGCGTGCCCGCGGTGCCCGGCGCCACGGGGGACAGGCCCGAGCCGAAGCCCAGCGCGATCCAGTGCGCCGGGTGCGCGCGCATGAAGCGCGCCGTGGGCCGCACGGTGCCGGCGGGCGGTGGGCCGTCGCTGGGTGGCGCGGTGGCCTCCAGGTCGATGGGGCGCGGCGTGCTGCCTTGCGCGGCCTCGGGCGCGGCGTGCTCCAGCGGCCGCGCGCGCACGTCGGTCACATCGTCGCGCGGGGCGTTGGCAAGGCTCATTGGCGCTCGGTCAGGCGCGCGTCCTTGGGCCAGGTGATGACGTGCTCGGCGCTGAAGCGCTGCGTGGCACCGCCGGCTAAGGGTTGCTCCCACAGCACGGTGCCGGCCTGGTCGCTCCAGCGGCGCGTGGCGGGTTCGGGCTGGTAGCGCGAGTCGATGCGCACGTCCTCGTGTTCGGGCACGGGCGCGGCGTCGAGCACTTGCAGGGTGATGCCGTCGCGATGGCGGTTCTCCACCGTGTAGAGGCGGTTCACGCGGCGCTCGTTGCGGCTGCCGATGAAGCCGCCGGTGCCGTCCTGGCGCTGGGGCTGCTCCATGCGCACGCTGACCAGGTCGTCGCGGCCGAAGGCCAGGCCGTGGCGGCTCAGTTGCGCGGGATCAAGGCGGCTGTTGCCCACGTAGGCGCCGTCGCGGTACAGGTTGACCGGGCCAGCCGGCCACACGCCGGGCGGCGGGGCCATTTCGGCGATCAGGTAGGCGGCGGTATCCAGCGCGGGGGTGGTGCGCGCCTTCAGGCTGGTGTCGGCCAGATGCTCGCCCAGCGACAGCGTCACGCGCTGGCCGCTGGAGGGCACCGTGATGCGCTGCGGCACGGCGAATTCGGTGGCGAAGCCCTTGTCGAACACGCTGACGTCGAAGTAGGGCATGTCCTCTTCGGCACTGGCAGCGCGCGCGCGCTGCATCATGGGTGCGGCGGCGATGGGGGCCGGAGGAGGGGCGGCCATCATCATCGGCATGGGCGCCTGCGGCGGCTCGGGCGGCTGAATGCCCACGCGCCATGGGCGTGGCAGCGGCCCCTGCGTGGCGGCGCCGGGCTGGCCGGTGGACAGGGTGAGCTGCACGCCGTTCCAGTCCTCGCCGGTGTTCTGGGCGACGAGCGCCTGGCGCTCCAGACGCACTTTCTTCGTGGCGCTGTCCAGCGTGGCGCGGTAGCTGGGCTGCCAGCCGGGGCCGCGCACCTGGTAGCTCAGGTGCAGTTCGCCGCCTTGGGGGGCCGCCAGCGTGACCTGCACGGTGCTGACACGCGCGTCCTGCGCGCCAGCGCGGTCGCGCTCGGCCAGCAGCGGTTTCAGCTCGCGCTCCAGCGCTTCCTGCTGGCGCTTGATCTGGTGCTGGCGCGTCAGCGCCGTCTGCGCGTTCTGGCGCAGCGCGGCCACGGTGGCACCGATCTGTGCCGGTGCCGGCGCGCGGGTGCCGGCGCCTTCGAAGCTCTTGAGGTAACCGGCCGCGTAGCCGATGCCCGCGCTTTCGGCTTGCAGCGCGGCGATCTGGTCTTCCAGGCCGCGGATGCGGTCTTCCAGCGGGCTGGCGCAGGCCTGGCCCAGCAACTCGCGTGGCTGCTGGCGCACGGCCAGTTCGCCCACGCGCACGGTGGCGTCGCTGCTGACTTGCAGGCTGGCGGCATCCAGTCCCACGGGCAGGCAGGCGAACACCGCCTGCCGCGCGCCGGGCGCCACGCGCAGCACGCGCTCGACCGTGGCGCTGCCGGGATAGACCTTCACGCGCACCACGCGCGAGGCGGTATCGGCGGGTTGCGCTTGTGCCGCCAGGCTGGCCGTGCCAAGCAGCAACAGAATCAGGGGGCGCGCCATCGAGCTGGACATCGGATCACTCCTCGAAAATCGGATCCGGCAATGCTAGCAGCCACCCCCGTCAGCTCATGGGCGCTCGCCTCGGCGCGCGGCTTGGTGCGCCGCGAATTCGGCCGGGCTGATGTGGCCATCCTGGTTGGTGTCGATGTCGGCGAACTCGCCCGCATCCAGATTGCGCATCTGGCGGCCTTCCTGCAGCCTTGCCGTGATCCGGCCACTGCGCGCGGCGCGGAATTCGGGTTCGGTGATGGCGCCGTCGCCGTTCAGGTCGAAGTCGGCGAAGGTGGGCTGGTTCATGCCGGGGCCCATGCCCGCGCCTGGACCCATCCCGGCGCCGCGCCCCATCCCGGCGCCACGCCCCATTCCGGCGCCCGGTTCCATGCCCGCGCCACCGCCCATGCCGCCACGGCGCATGCCTGGCTGCGCGGCGTGGGCAGCGTCGAACTCCTCGCGTGTCAACTGGCCGTCGCCGTTGCGGTCGATCTCCTGGAAGGTGAGCGACATGGCGGCGCCGCGCATCGGTCGCCCGGCCTGGGCGGCGGCGGCGCGGCGCTCACCGCGCACGGCATCGAATTCGGCTTGGCTGATGGTGCCGTTGCCATCGCGGTCGAAGGTTTCGAACGATGCCGGGCCGAAGTTCTGCGGCCCCGCCGCGCCCATGCCCGCGCCACCGCCCATGCCGCCACGGCGCATGCCTGGCTGCGCGGCGTGGGCAGCGTCGAACTCCTCGCGTGTCAACTGGCCGTCGCCGTTGCGGTCGATCTCCTGGAAGGTGAGCGACATGGCGGCGCCGCGCATCGGTCGCCCGGCCTGGGCGGCGGCGGCGCGGCGCTCACCGCGCACGGCATCGAATTCGGCTTGGCTGATGGTGCCGTTGCCATCGCGGTCGAAGGTTTCGAACGATGCCGGGCCGAAGTTCTGCGGCCCCGCCGCGCCCATGCGCGGCTGCGCGTTGACCGACAGGCAGGCCGCGGCGGCGGTCAGTGTGATCAGGCTCATGCGGAAGGTGGTCATCACAGGCTCCTTTCATGTCGCGGTTCGGCAGCCTTCTTTGGCATTGAATCAACGCGACGGGTTGATGCGGGAACTTCACTCAGCCCATGATGACCCCTTGCGATGAACGTCACATTAAGCTGCGTCAACCGCCGGTAAAGCCTTCGCCAGCCCGCCGCGCGCAGGACTGAAAATCAATGCTTGACATATCATGTCGATGGACATAATATGCCCGAACGCACGAGCCGTGCGGCTCATCACCGAGGAGGGTTTCCGACATGCCAGCAGCCTTGTTGAATCAGTTGAACCATCTGGATGCGCTGACGTCCGCCCTCATGGGGGGCGTGGCCGTGCAGTTGCAGCCCATCAGCGGCGACGTGCCGGTGCTGCAGGTCAGCATCGAGGGGCGCGACGAGTTGCCCATCTTCATCACCTGCTCCGACACGCAGATCATCTGCCTGTGCTACCTGTGGACCGAGGACGACGTGCGCCCGGAGCGCCGCGCCGAGTTGCTGGAAGCCATGCTCGACCTGAACCCCTCGGTGCCGCTGTCCTCGTTCGGCCGCATCGGCGAACGCTACGTGCTCAGCGGCGCGCTGGCCCGTGGCGCCCGGCCCGAGGACGTGGCGCACGAGGTCGCGGTGCTGAGCGACAACGCCCTGGACGCGCTTGACGCGCTGGCCGAATTCCTGCGCTGACCTTCATCCACCAAACACCCCCGCTTCCCCTGAAAGGAGAACCGACATGACCGTGATCAAGAAACTCGTCACCCTGCTGCGCGGCAGCACGCGCGAGCTGGGCCAGAGCCTGGTGGACGCCAACGCTACCCGCATCTACGAACAGGAAATCATCGACGCCAAGGCCAGCGTGAGCGAGGCCAAGACCGAACTGACCGGCGTGATGGCCAAGGAAAAGCAGAGCGTGCGCGAGATCGAGCGCATCCAGGCCGACATCCGCCGCTACGAAGACATGGCCGTGCAGGCGCTGGACAAGGCCAACGAGCCGCTGGCGCTCGAAGTGGCCGAGCGCGTGGCCGCGCTGGAGGGCGAACTGGCCGAGCAGACGCAGGCGCACACCGCCTACGCGGTGCAGGTGAACCGGCTGAAGGACCTGATCCGCGCCGCCGAGGCCCGCGTGCGTGAGCACGAGCGCGAGATCGGCATCGCCAAGACCACCGAGAGCGTGTACCGCGCCACGCAGAAAATCTCTGACAGCATGGGCGCCAGCGGCTCCAAGCTGGTGACGGCGCGCGAGTCGCTGGAGCGCATCAAGCAGCGCCATGACGAGCTGGCCGACCGCATGGCCGCCGCCGATGAGCTGGATCAGGAGTTCGGCCACCGCGCGCTGGAGCGCAAGCTGGCCGACGCCGGTATTGGCGACAACCCCAAGGCGCGCGCGGCCGACGTGATGGCGCGCATCCGTGCCCGGCAAGCCGCCGCGCCCGCGCTGCCCGCGCCCAAGCCGGACACGCCATGAGCAACGGGCCCCGCAAGCCGGCGCGCTGGCAGGGCTCGGACCAGGCGCTGCGCGCCGTGCAGGTGGCGTTCGACGTGGAAGAGGCGGTGATGGAGGCCGTCCGCGTGGCGGCCTTTCAGGCCAACGTGTCCACCTCCACGCAGATCCGCCACGTGCTGGGCTTGCCGGTGCCGGCCGAGCGCCCCAAGCGCCCGCGCCTCACGGTCACGCTGAGCGGCGATGATTACGCCCTGCTGGCCGAGCGCTACGGGCTGGCGCCGGACGACCGGCTGGCCATCAAGGAGGCGGCCACGCGCGAGCTGATCGCTTTCGTGCCGTCCAAGACGGCTGGCAAGAAGAAGTAAGAGAGCAAGAGGACGGCCTCCAGGCCGCAAACGGACAACGCCGACAAGAAAGAGAGGGACACGCATGGAAACCGCCGCCGCCGGCCCCGGGGTGCTGGCTACCGTCACCGGCTTTCCCACCGCCATCTACACCGTGCTGCTGGGCGTGGTGCTGGTGTACTGGCTGCTGGCGGTGCTGGGCATGGTCGATTTCGAGTCGTCCGGCATCGACCTCGACATCGACACCCACGCCGATGCCAGCCCCGAAGACCTGGGCACGCTGGCCAGCTACGTGGTGGCCTTTGGCCTCGCGGGCGTGCCGTTTTCCATCGTCGTCAGCCTGCTGGTGCTGATCGGCTGGCTGATCACCGCGCTGGCCAGCGTGCTGGTGCTGCCCGGGGTGCCGACCGAGGTTCTGCGCTGGGGGGCTGGTGCGGTGGTGCTGGTGGTGGCGGCGGCGCTGTCCATCGTCATCACGGCGCGTCTGATCCGTCCGCTGCGCGGCCTGTTCGTCACCCACGCCGCCACCAGCAACGCGGCGCTGGTCGGGCAGGTGTGCCGCGTGCTCACCGGCGTGGTGGACGAGCGCCAGGGCCGCGCCGAGATCGCCCAGCGCGGCGCCAGCATCAACATCCGTGTGTGGGCGCCCAGCCCCAACCCGCTCCAGCGCGGCGACCGCGCGCTGGTCACCGACTACGACGCCGCCACGCAGCGTTACCGCATTGATCCCATGACCGATGACGAAATGACGAAATGACCTCGGCGCTGGCGCGCCTTCGATGACGCGGCTTCGCCGCATGACCGGCGTCTGGTCATTCCGTCATTGAAGCCGCGCAGCGGCTTGCGTCATTTCGTCATTCAACCCACTGCTTCTTACCCACCGATCCACCACCCGAAAGCGCACCATGTCTCAATCCCTGATGCTCATCCTGATCGCCGTTGGCGTGCTCGTGCTCTTCATCCTGGGCGCGTTCGCGCTGTTCGCCAAGTTCTACCGCAAGGTGGAGCAGGGCAACGCTCTCATTGTCAACACCTTGCGCTCCGAGCCCGAGGTGACCTTCACCGGCCGCATGGTCTACCCGATCATCCACAAGGCCGAGCTGATGGACATCTCGATCAAGACCATCGAGATCGACCGCTCGGGCAACCAGGGCCTGATCTGCCAGGACAACATCCGTGCCGACATCAAGGTCAAGTTCTTCGTGCGTGTCAACCAGACCGCCGAGGACGTGCTGCGCGTGGCCCAGGGGATTGGCTGCGAGCGCGCGTCCAACCACGAGATCCTGGAAGACCTGTTCTCGGCCAAGTTCTCCGAGGCGCTGAAGACGGTGGGCAAGTCGCTCGACTTCGTCGAGCTGTACCAGGCGCGCGACCGCTTCCGCGACAAGATCATCGAGCAGATCGGCGACGACCTGTCGGGCTATGTGCTGGAAGACGCCGCCATCGACTACCTGGAGCAAACCCCGCTGGAGCGGCTGGACACCAACAACATCCTCGACGCGCAGGGCATCAAGAAGATCACCGAGCTCACGGCCATCGAGCACGTGGTCACCAACGAGCTGCGCCGTAACGAGGAAATGCAGATCAAGAAGAAGGACGTCGAGACGAAAGAGGCCCTGCTGGAGCTGGAGCGCCAACAGGCCGACGCCACCGCCCGCCAGCAGCGCGAAGTGGCGACTGTCAAGGCGCGGGAGGAGGCCGAGACCGCCAAGATCCAGGCGGAGGAACACACCCGCGCCGAGCTGGCCCGCCTGCAGGCCGAGCAGGCCGTGGCGGTGCAGAACGAGAACGTGCTGCGCGAGAAGGAAGTGGCCGAGAACAACCGCAAGCGCGCCGTCGTCATCGAGCAGGAGCGCGTGACCCGCGCCAAGGACCTGGAAGTGGTGGCGCGCGAGAAAGAGGTGACCTTGCAACGCATCGACGCCGACAAGGCCGTCGAGGTGCAGAAGAAAGCCATTGCCGACGTGATCCGCGAGCGCATCGTGGTCGAGCGCACCGTGGCCGAGCAGGAAGAAGCCATCAAGGAAGTGCGCGCCGTGGCCGAGGCCGACCGCACCGGCAAGGCGGTGGTCATCACCGCGCAGGCCGCGGCCGAAGAGAAGCTGGTCAGCGAAGTGAAGGCCGCCGAAGCGCAAGAGCGCCGCGCGCGCCACAAGGCGTCGGAAGAACAGGTGCTGGCCGAAGCACGCCTGAAAGTGGCCGAGAAAGAGGCCGAGGCCAAGAAGCGCGAGGCCGAGGGCGTCGAGGCCATCACCGCCGCGCCCGGCCTGGCGCAGGCCAAGGTGCACATGGCCGATGCCGGCGCCAGGCTGGCGCTGATGGAGGCCGAGGCCGCCGGCAAGGAGAAGGTCGGCCGCGCCGAGGCGCAGGTCATCGAGGCCCAGGCGCAGGCCGAGGCCGTGGGCCTGCGTGCCAAGATGAGCGCCGAGGCCGAGGGCAAGGAAAAGGTCGGTCAGGCCGAGGCGCTGGTGCGCACGGTCGATGCCGAGGCTCTGGCCAAGCTGGGCGATGCCGAGGCGCACAACATCGACGTCAAGTTCAACGCCGAGGCGCGTGGCCTGAAGGAGAAGTTCGAGGCCATGAAGGCCATGAGCGCCGACACCCGCGAGCACGAGGAATACCGCATGCGGCTGGAGCGTGCGCACATCGAGACCCTCAAGGGCATTGAGGCGCAGCAGGCCATCGCCCGCGAGCAGGCCGAGGTGCTGGGCACCGCGATGCAGAACGCCCGGATCGACATCGTGGGCGGCCAGGGCGACTACTTCGACAGCTTCGTGCGCGCCCTGTCGGTCGGCAAGGGCATCGACGCGGCGGTCAACAAGAGCCAGACGCTGCAAGTGGCCTTCAAGGACCAGATCAGCGGCGAGCGCGACGTGGTCGAAGACCTCAAACAGGTGCTGAGTGCCGCCGGCCAGTCGTCGGGCGAGCTGCAAAGCCTGGGGCTGACCGCGCTGCTGACGAAGATCGCCACGCAAGGCAGTGATGCCGAGAAGGAGGCGCTGCGCACGCTGCTGGGTGGCTTGCGCAAGTGATTCGGAGCCTGCCAGACACCCGGTCGTGAAGCCCGTTGGATCAGGAGTCTTCTCATGAGTGCCGATTTCCGCTGCGGCTGCGCCGCCAAGAGCTTTCTCAAACCCATCTCGCTGGAGCCGGGGCTGTTTGCCGCCACCTGCCCCGATTGCGGCGCCGTGCTGCTGAAGATGGACGACTGGCGGCGCTGGCGCGGCGCGCAGCCTTCGCCGGCGCCGGATGCCGAGTCGCCCTCGGTGTCCACCGCCGCCGCCGATCACACCCAGGCCCGCCACTGCCCGGCCTGCGCGAGGCTGATGGAGCGGCTGCCGGTGGATGCGGGCGGCGCATTCCGCGTCGACCGCTGCGGGCCTTGCCAATACCTGTGGCTCGATCAGGGCGAGTGGCCGGCGCTGGTGCAAAGCGGCCTGGCGCTGCAACTGGATGCGCTGCTGTCCGATGGCGGGCAGCGTCGCCTGCAAGCCGAACGTTTGCAGGCCAGCCGGATGCAGGCCCTGCGGCAGCGGCATGGCGACGAGGGCGTGGATGAAATTTTGCGCGTCCGGCGCTGGCTGGCCGGGCAGCCGCACCGTGATGAGCTGCTGGCCTTGTTGCGTGCCTCCGACCTGCCCGAATCATGAGTGCCGATATCCCCGCACGCGGTACGTCTGCCGCCATCAACCACCGCGTAGGGCGGATAAGCGCAGCGCCATCCGCCGTTTCGGCGATCCAGATGCGTGGCAATCGGCGGATGGCGCTGCGCTTATCCGCCCTACGAGTCTGCGCGTACACCGGCAGCACCCACGCGGGCACAAGTGCCCGCCCTACGGAGCGCGCGCGCCTAGCGCTTCGGCGGCCATTGGCGCGCGGTGTGCACCAACGCCAACACCCGCACGATGGTGGCCTGCGGCGTTTCGTCTACCTGGTAAACCAACCGGTAGCTGGCATGAATCACCCATTCGCGCGTGCGTGCCACTTTGCCGGGCGCTCCCATGCGAGGGTGCTCGTGCAAGGTCTGCGCTGCTTTGTCAAACAGCGCATCCATGTCGATGGCGGCCCAAGGGTTGTCTGCCGCGATGTGATCAAAGATGACGCTGCGGTCGCGGTCAGCGGCGGGCGACCAGCGCACTTCCACGCTCATGATCGTTGTTGGCCGATGGCGCGCCGAGCAGCTTCCCGCCGCGCCGCAAAGCGTGCCTCGACTTCGTCATTGCTGTATTCCAGCCCCGCCGTGATCTCTTCGCGCGCAATGGCCACCTTCTCCGCCACGAACGCGTCATACGCCCGGCTTTCCTGCTGGCGCGCGATGAATTCGCGCATCAACTCGCGCACCACTTGCGAGGCGGGGCGGTCCAGCGTCTGGGCTTCGGCCATGAAGGCATCGCGCAGCTCGGGCTCCAGCTTCATGGTGAAAACGGCTTCCTTGGACATGGCAGTGTTCCGGTTCAATGGGGCGTACAAAGTATATACGTCGTCATTATTTAACGACGACCTTCGAGGCAATGCCCATGAGTGACACCGCCACGCCCGCCCCGGACGCCGAGGCCGCCGCCATCGACTCCGCCGTCGCTGCCAGCAGCAGCTACGAGCTGCTGAAAAAGCGCCTGCAAACCCAGGGCGATGCGCTGCTGGCCAAGGCGCAGGCGCTGAACGCGGCGCGGCTCGAGGCCTTCGGCCAGCAGGAGCAGCACCTGCTGCTGCGCACACGCGCGCGCACCGAGCACGCCTGCGTGGCGCGCGACATGGTGCGCATCGGCGCCGACCGCGTGCTGCTGGGTTTCAACGTGTTCCTGGGCCTGCGCCGCGAAACCGGCGTGGGCGACGTGTTCGCGCTGTACGAACTCAAGCACCACGAAGGCGATGCCTTGCCCGACGAGGGCGCGCCTGCCGATGAACTCGTGCCGCTGCCGCTCGAAGGCAGCTTTCTCGACGACGCGCGCTTCAAGGCCGATTTCAGCGAGCTGTACACCTACTACAAGCAGGCCACGCTGCAAGCGCTGCGCGTCACGCCCGACTGGCTGCTGGCCGCCTTCCAGATCGGCGCGCAGCACAGCGACATCCGCGTGTTCCGCTGGCGGCTGGAGGCCGACGGTACCCCCACCTACCTGGACAACCGGGGCGAACGCGACATCGCCCTGCCGGCCAGCCACGACTTCACCTGGACGACCGTCACGCGCGAGCAGCACGTGGGCGGGCGCTTTCCGCACATCAACATCCTCGACACGGTGTTCGTCGAAACCACCGGCGGCGACCTGACGATCAAGATCGAGGACAACACCGACACGGGCCTGGGCATCTACAGCGAGCCCGTCGAAGACGCCAACCAGGCCATGGGCGATGCCGAGATCGCCTACGCGCGGCTGGGCCGGCTGATCGTGCTGCGCGTCAAGCCCTACCGCGAGACGGCGGTGCGCCACCTGGTGTTCAACGAGCGCACGCGCGAGGTGCTGCGCATCGACGCCATCGGCGCCTCGTGCGTGCAGCTGCCCGAAGACCACGGCATCATCTTCCCCGGTGGCTACTACCTGCAGTCGGGCGAGCACAAGCGCTTCGACATCGCCCCGGATCTGGCCGCTGCGCTGCGCTTCAAGCGCATGATCCGCTCGCCCAACGGCGAGGACGTGGCCTACATCTTCTACGGCGCGCTGCCCGCGCCGGCCGGCGCGGCGGGCGGCGGCGCGCCCGACGCGGGCGTCTACGCCCTGTTCACCTACAACCTGATCGACAAGACGCTGGCCACGCCCATCCTGGCCGACGGCTACGCGCGCTTTGCCGACGGGCGCATCCTGGTGTTCCAGGCCACGGCGGGCGAGGCCACGCGCCTGCATCCCATGCAGCTGTGGCAAACGCCGTTCGCGCACGACGAATATGCGGCGGCGCAGCCGGCGGCCCATGGTTTCTGGGGCCGTGTGGGCAATGCCGACTTGGTGCGCGGCGTGTCCGACCTGATGGGCATTGCCCGCGCGCTGCGCGAGCAGGCGCCCACGCGCACCGCCTACGACGACCTGATCCGCCAGTGCCAGCGCGCGCGCGATGCCTACTTCTGGCTCGATGCGCCCGAGGCGCAGGCCGCCGCGCAGGATTTGGCCGCCATCGAGCAGGGTGCCCAGGCCACGCTGGCCGAGTTTGAGAAGGTCGAGACCATCCGCGCCGACACCGCGCGCGCCTTCGACCGCGCCGAAAGCAGCCAACGCGAGCTGCTGGGCGAGCTGGCCGCACAGATGTGGCGCACGCCCGCCGACTTCGTGCACGCGCTCGACCACCTGCGCCAGCGCCAGGGCGAGCTGCACACGCTGCGCGATCTGCGCTATGCCGACTTGCCGCGCGTCGAGCAGATGGCGCAGCAACTCGCGCAAGAGCAGCAGCGCGTGGGCGAGCGCGCCTTGCAGTTCCTCAGCGACGAAAAGGCCTTCGACGGGCAGACCAAGGCACTCGAAAAGATCGCCGCCGATTTGCCCGGCGCGGCCACCGCCACCCACATCGGCGAGCTGCTGGCCGCGCTGGACGAACAGGCGCACGGCCTGGATCTGCTGAGCGAACAGCTCGGCAGCTTGCCTGGCGGCGATGCCGTGCAGCGCACCGCCATCCTCGACCGCATCGCGCTGCTGTACGCCGACATCAATCGCCTGCGGGCCGACGCACGCCAGCGCCGCCGCACACTGGGTGCCGCCGAGCAGCGGGCCGAATTCGGCGCGCAGTTCAAGCTGTTCGCGCAGGCGGTCGAGAACGCGCTGGAGCTGGCCGACACGCCCGAGAAGTGCGATGAGGCGCTGACCCGCCTGCTCGCGCAGCTTGAAGAGATCGAAGCGCGCTTTGCCGAGCAGGAAGACTTCCTCGAAGACATCGCCGCCAAGCGCGAATCGGTGTACGAGGCGCTGGCCGCGCGCCGCCAGAGCCTGCTCGACGCGCGCCAGCGCCGCGCCAAGGCGCTGGCCGACGCGGCGGGCCGCATTCTGGATGGGGTGCCGCGCCGCATCGCTGGCATGGCCGAGCTGACGCAGGTGCACAGCTACTTCGCCGCCGACCCCATGCTGGGCAAGCTGCGCGAGCAGATCACCGAGCTGCGCCGCCTGGGCGCCAGCGTGGCCGCCGACGACCTGGCCACGCGCCTGAAGGCCGCGCAAGAGCAGGCCGTGCGCAGCGTGCGCGACCAGCGCGAGCTGTCGGCCAGTGGCGGCGCGGGCGACATCCAGCTGGGCGCGCACGCCTTCACCGTCAACCGCCAGCCCATCGACCTGACGCTGGTGGCGCACGACGATGGCCTGGCCTGGCAGATCACCGGCACCGACTACCTGGCGCCCGCGCACGACGCGCGGCTGGATGCCCTGCGTCCGTACTGGAATCAGGCGCTGGTGTCGGAGACGCCGCAGCTCGCCCGCGCCGAATACCTGGCCGCCGAGTGGATGGACGCGTTGCAAGCGGGTGAAGCGCCGGGCTGGCAAGCCCTGCTCGATCACCTGGCCGAATGGCCCGCCGGCGAGCCCGCCCCGCCCGCGCTGGCCGAGCCGCTGCGCCGCTTTGCCGCCGCGCGCTACCAGGAGGGTTACCAGCGCGGCATCCACGACGACGATGCGCTCGCCATCGTGCGCGCGCTGGCACCGCTGCAAGCGGCCGCCGGCCTGCTGGTCTATGGCCCTGCCGCCCGCGCGCTGGCGCTGCTGGCGTGGCAGCACGGCTTGCGCGACGAAGCGCGCCAGTCGCTGGCCCGCCGCGCCCGCGCCGCGCGGCAGATGGCCGAGTGGTTCGGCCAGCCGCAGGCGCGCCGTGTGCTGGAGCGCGAAGTTGCGGGCATGTTGCGCGCCTTTGCCGATGAACAGCCCATGCTGCTGGAGGCGATGACGAATGACGTCGCCGCTGACGCGGCATCCATGACAAATGACAACGCGTCCGTGTCCGGCGATGCAGCGGCTTCGTCATCGACGCGCGAAGCGCGCGGTCATTTGTCATTTGTCATTGCGCAGGAGGCCGCCGCCTACCTGGTGCGCGAACTCGCCGCGCTCGAAGGCGAACCGGCCGCGCCCGAGGCCCTGCCCAGCGCACCCATGAGCTGGGCCATCAGCGCCAGCGGGCAAGACCTGGCCGCCGCGCTGGAGCGCGCGCTCGACCACGGCGGCCAGCGCGCCGCCTGGCAGCGCGATCTGGCGGCTGCCGATCCACTGGAGCGCTGGCGCCTGGCACGCCAGTGGGTGCAGGCCTTCGTGCAGGCCGAGCTGGCCAAGGGCGAGCCCGCCGACGCGGCCACCCTGCACGCCAGCGTGGACGACGCGGCCACGCAGCTGGCCGTCGACGTGCCGCGCCACCGCGTCAACGCCGCGCTGCACGCCCAGGTCAGCGGCTTGCGCGGCGAGCACCCGCGCATCGCGCAGGGCGCGCTGGCGCTCGACCTCAACGACTTCTGGCAGCGCGTGCGCCAGCACCGCACCCACGTGCTGCCCGGCCACCAGGCGCTGCACGCGCTGCGCCACGAGCTGCTGGTGGCCGAGAAAGAGCGACTGCACCTTTCGCAGTTCCAGGCCAAGCCCATGGCCGGCTTCGTGCGCAACCGGCTGATCGACGAGGTGTACCTGCCGCTGATTGGCGCCAACCTGGCCAAGCAGATCGGCGCCGCTGGCGAGGCGGGCCGTGCCGACCGCTCGGGTCTGCTGCTGCTGATCTCGCCGCCTGGCTACGGCAAGACCACGCTGATGGAGTACATCGCCGA
The DNA here is from genome assembly GCA_030538085.1 of Pseudomonadota bacterium. GTDB lineage: Bacteria > Pseudomonadota > Gammaproteobacteria > Burkholderiales > Burkholderiaceae_C > Ottowia. The sequence goes on from JAUNUR010000067.1 coordinate 14,500, forward strand.
CCGGCTGGGCCTGGTGTTCGTGCGCATCAACGGCCCGGCGCTGGGCCACGCCGTCACCAGCATCGACCCCGCCACCGCGCCCAACAGCGCCGCGCGGCTGGAGCTGGAAAAGCTCAACCTGGGCTTGGCGATGGGCAGCAACGTGATGCTGTACATCGACGACATCCAGCACACGCACCCCGAGTTTCTGCAGAAGTTCATCGCCCTGGCCGACGGCACACGCCGCATCGAAGGCGTGTGGCAGGGCCAGGCGCGGACGTGGGACATGCGCGGCAAGCGCTTTGCCATCGTCATGGCGGGCAACCCCTACACCGAATCGGGCGAGGCCTTCCGCATCCCCGACATGCTGGCCAACCGCGCCGACATCTACAACCTGGGCGACGTGCTCTCGGGCCGCGAGGCGGCGTTCGCCCTGTCGTACATCGAAAACAGCCTCACGGCCAACCCCGTCACCCAGCCGCTGGCCGCGCGCGAGCCGAAGGACGTGCAACTGCTGGTGCGCATGGCGCAGGGCGAGCCGGTGGACGCGGCGCAGCTCGCCCATCCCTACAGCACCGTCGAGTTGGACGAGATCAAGAATCTGCTGCAGCGCTTGTTCAGCGTGCGCGACGTGCTATTGAAAGTGAACCTGGCCTACATCCATTCGGCCGCGCAGGACGACCGCTACCGGCAGGCGCCGCCCTTCAAGCTGCAGGGCAGTTACCGCAACATGGCGCGGCTGGCGCCGCAGGTCACGCCGCTCATGACGCCCACCGAGCTGGACGCGCTGCTGCGCGACCACTATCGCGGCGAGGCACAGACGCTCACGACCGGCGCCGAAGAGAACCTGCTGCAACTCGCACACCTGCTGGGCCAGCCGACCGAGGCCGAGGCCGCGCGCTGGCAGCAGATCGAGGGTGACTATCGCCGCCAGCGCCAGCTGGGCGGTGCCGAGGACGACCCCAGCGTGCGCGTCACGCGCGGCCTGCTCGATATCGCGCGCAGCGTCGACGCGCTGCTGCCCGCCGCCCAGGCCGTGCAGGTGATGGAGGCCGCCGCCCAGCTCAGCGCCGACCGCACCGATGCCGCGCTCGACAAGCTCAGCGCCCGCCTGGCGAGCCCGCTGGCCGTGCTGGCGCGCGGCCAGGGCGCGCAGGCCGAGCGCGACGCGGCGCGCCAGCAACAGTGGCAGGAGCAGTTGGTGCCCGCGCTGTCGGCCTTGTCGGAGCTGGCGCGCCAGCTACAAGGCGGCCAGACCCAAACCCAGCAAGCCCTGCGCGCCAGCCTGGACGCCAGCGCCGACGCCCTGCGCGCGCTGCAGGCCAGCACGCAAACCCTGCACCAGCACAGCGACCGCGCCAAGGAGCAGAGCATGGTCGACGCGCTGCTGTCGCTGTCGGTCACCTACCGCCAGCTCATCCTGCCGCTGGTGCGCGCCGTCGAAGGGCGCGTGGGCGAGGACGCGCAGTTGAGGCAGCAGTTGCAAAGGCTGGAGCGGCAGTTCGATCAGCTCGGTTCTGGCTCGGCATAGACCTCGTTGTTCAATGGGCCTGACAATGATTGCTCGAAGCATGCGACGTGCTTGTAACCCGCGTGCCTGCATGAGGCGCGACGCCTTGCGGCCACAGGCTTCCACCAGGTCATACAAGTTTCAACCCACGCGCCTGCACGAGGCGCGACCTCGCACTCCAGGCGGAATTGGGCGACGTCAAACAGTTTCAACCCACGCGCCTGCACGAGGCGCGACTCAAACAGCGCTCCGACGAGCGCCGCCACCTGCGCGTTTCAACCCACGCGCCTGCACGAGGCGCGACTGACGATCCGGACGCCGGGACACTCAGTGACGATGTTTCAACCCACGCGCCTGCACGAGGCGCGACCTACAGGGGCGGCTTAGCGGCCCGCATGCACACGGTTTCAACCCACGCGCCTGCACGAGGCGCGACGGTTACTCCCACATTCAGGGGCTGGCAGGCGTCTCGTGCCCTTCATGTCAGCCATCCTCACGGATCTGGCGGCCGGTGAGTTTCAGGAACAGGTCTTCCAGATTCGCTGGCCGGTGCAGCGTGCGCAGCTGCGGGTGCGCTTCCAGCGCCTGCATCAGGGGCCGCGCGTCGCGCGTGTAGAAGAACACCGTCTCGCCGCTGCGCTCCACGCGGTTGGCGTGCGCGGCCAGCGGCGCATCCGCCAAAGGCGGCGCGCCCTGACCGTAGACCTCGACCACCTCGGGCTCCAGGTGCTGGGCGATCAGCTCGCGCGGGCGGCCCTCGGCGATCTTGCGGCCATGGTCGATCACCAGCAGGCGCTGGCACAGGCGCTCGGCCTCGTCCATGAAATGCGTGGTCAGCAAGATCGACTTGCCTTCGGCCAGCAGCCGCTGCAGGCGCTCCCACATCAGATGCCGCGCCTGCGGGTCGAGCCCGGTGGTGGGCTCGTCCAGCAGCAGCAAATCAGGGTTGTTGACCAGCGCGCGCGCCAGCGACAGGCGGCGCTTCATGCCGCCCGACAGCTCGTTGGGCCTGGCCGCCGCCTTGTGCGCCAGCGCCGCGAAGTCCAGCAGTTGCGGCACGCGATCGGCCATCCGGGTGCGCGTGAGACCGAAGTAGCGCCCGAACACGTACAGGTTCTCGGCGCAGCTGAAGTCCGGGTCGAGCGAGTCGAACTGCGACACCACGCCCAGGCGCGCCTTGATCGCCAGGCCATCGCGCGGCATCTCCAGCGCCGTGCCGTCGCCCCGTGCGAAGTAGCGAATCCGCCCGGTGTCCGGCGCCGTCAGCCCCAGGCACATGCGGATGGTGGTGGTCTTGCCCGCGCCGTTGGGGCCAATCACGCCCAGGCATTCGCCCGGCGCGATGGCAAACGACACACCATTCACCACCCGCTCGCCGCCGTAGGACTTGGCGAGGTCGCGCACATCGAGCAGGGGCGGGGCGGCGGTCATGAAGCCGGCATTGTGCCTGTTGGCCCACTGGCAACGAGTCGGGCCAGTTGTGCGACGGGCCGACTGGCGGCACACTGGCGCGGCGCCCATCCCCCCAATTCACGACAGCAATTCACCATGAGCAACCACGTCTTCCCTCCCGCCCCGCAGGCCGCCGTGCCGGTGCGCGGAGATTCGCGCCACTACGCGGTGCGCCGCATCTTCTGCGTGGGCCGCAACTACGCGGCACACGCGCGTGAAATGGGGTTCGACCCCGACCGCGAGCCGCCGTTTTATTTCAACAAGACACCCGCCGCGCTGGTGATGAGCGGCGCCACCGTGCCCTACGCGGCCGGCACGCGGAACCTGCACCACGAGATGGAGCTGGTCATCGCCCTGGGCAAGCCGGCCTTTCATGTCGGCGCCGAGCACGCGCTCGACTGCGTGTGGGGCTATGCCTGCGGCCTGGACATGACGCGGCGCGACTTGCAGCAGGAGGCGCGCGAGGCCGGGCGCCCGTGGGACTTCGCCAAGGACTTCGACGACAGCGCCGTCATCAGCCCGCTGGTGCCCGCCAGCGAGATCGGCCACCCGGCCAGCGGCGCGATCCAGCTCAGCGTCAACGGCCAGTTGCGGCAAAGCGGCGACCTGAAAGACCTGATCTGGAGCGTGCCCGAGATCGTGGCCAACCTCTCGGCCTACTACCGCCTGCAGCCGGGCGACCTGATCTACACCGGCACGCCCGAGGGCGTGGGCGCGGTACGGCCGGGCGACGTGATCACCGGCCGGATCGACGGCGTGGGCGAGATCGCGCTCACCCTGGGGCCGCCGGAAGCGGGCTGATTCGATTTCAAGACACCGATGACCAAGATCCCGGCGAAGGGCGGGATCTGCGTTTGCACAGGAATGCCGCCTGGACTCCGGCTTTCGCCGCAATGACGGCAAGGCGTGGATGCGTTGCGGCTGCGCGCCTTGTCGGGGTGCGCCAACCTGCTGGGCTGTTTCTTTTGACGCCCTCCGCGTCCGGCTGCAGGCCAATCAAGAGCAGCCCAAGCTCCCACGCTCACCCAATCCTTGAAACGGACAGGCCGCCAAAACAAGCAATAACGGTTTGAAGCCGTTTGCAGATATCAAAAAAAGAGCTTGTTGTGTATTTACTCAAAGGACAAAAGCCCTATTTCATCACTGAAAAAACAATAGAAGCCCCCTCATTCATGCCGCATTCAAGGGCATGGAGCACGGGACGCCGCGATGCCATGAACTCGGCGCGAACACGAAGACATTCTTTCAAAGCCCTTACAACACGTGCATGTCATTGACAGAGATAGGCACGATACCCAGAATACGGCGTTTTTTCTTAGAGGCTGTCCTCAAACTCCTCGCGGGAAGCGATTGCCCCGGATCGGGTGTCCTGCAAGGAATGCAACGCCGCAGGGCGCCCGAGACCGGGAACAAGCGCGGCGCGAGGAGTTTGAGGACAGCCTCTCAGGGTAGGGGGGTTTGAATGTCGTGGTCTCGTCGTCGTTTCAGTGTCGCCTCATCGGCTTGTCTGGGTGCACTGTCAGTTCCCGCGTGGGCTCAATCAACCGCTGCCCCTGGGGTCAGCCCAACACACATCAGGCTGGGGTGCACCATTCCGCTGTCCGGCCTTTTGGGCGGCGCGGGGGCCATGCACGTTGAAGGCATCAAGGCGGCGCTCGCCAACGTCAACGCGGATGGCGGCATTCATGGCCGCAAAATCGAACTGCTGGTACAGGACGATGGCTACGTGGCCGACCGAGCGACCAAGAACATCTCGGAATTCATCGAATCGCAGTCTGTGCTGGCGCTGATCTCCGTGATGGGAACGCCCAGCACGCTGGCGGCCCTCAAGCTGACCGAGCCCGCCCGGGTTCCGCTGGTGGGACCCATCACCGGCGCCAACTCCATCCGCAGCGCGAACGGGCACAACACGTTCTTCGTCCGGCCCAGTTATCAGGATGAAGTCCAGCAGCTGGCACGGCAACTGGGCCGTTTTGGCATGCGCGACGTGGGCATCGCCTACCTGGACAACGCATTCGGCAAGGAAGCGCTGGAGTCCATGCAGGCGGCGCTGGCGAATCACAAAATCACGTCGGTGGGCGCCGTGGCCTTGCCGGCCGACGGCAAGGGCGGCGAGCAGGCCGCCGCGGCCATGGCCCAGCTCAAACCAGCGGGCGTTCTGCTGGCCAGTACCGGAACAGCCACCACGGGGTTCGTGCTGCCGTTTCGCAAGCAGATGCCCTCCGTCCCGCTGGCCGGTCTCTCGGTGTCCGTCATCTCTTCCGAGATGAAGCACTATGGCGGTGCCAGCCGGGGTTTGGCACTCACGGCCGTGTTCCCTGACATTGATTCAGGCAAGCTGTCGGTGTCCCGCATGGCCCGCGAGGCCATGGCCCGCGCCAAGACCGGCGCGATCAACAACACCTCGTTCGAGGGCTGGCTGAACGCCATGCTGATGATCGAAGGGCTGAAGCAAGCGGGGCGCGATCTGACGCGCGACAGTCTGCGCACGGCCCTGGCCGGCATCCGGCGGCTGGAGCTGGGGGACTACACCCTGGGTTTCGGCGAGAAAGCGCCTTACGTGGGCTCCAAATACATGGATCTGGTGGTCTACGGCGAGAGCTTCAGGCGCGTCGGCTGAAGGCCTCCCATCGCGGACAATGGCGCGGGGCACCGTCGCCCCGTTGCCGCCTCGGAGCCCCGCGTTGTCCTCATCACCTCTTGACCGGCTGGCCGTCGCCAGCCAGTACCTGCTGCCCAAGAAGCTGCTCACCCAGCTGGCTGGCCGCGCCGCCCAGGCGCGGCTGGGCGATGCCACGCATGCCGTCATCCGCCGCTTCGTGGCGCGCTACGGCGTGGACATGAGCGAGGCCGCCAACCCCGACATCACCAGCTACGGCACGTTCAACGAATTTTTCACCCGTCCCCTGCGCCCCGGCGCGCGGCCACTGGCCGAGGCCGACTACATCTGCCCGGTCGATGGCGCCATCAGCCAGTTCGGCGCCATCGAGCGCGACCAGATTTTCCAGGCCAAGGGCCACGCCTACAGCACCACGGCCCTGCTGGCGGGCGATACGCGGCTGGCGGCCGAGTTCGAGCATGGTCAGTTCGCTACGCTGTACCTGTCTCCCAAGGACTACCACCGCATCCACATGCCGTGCGCGGGGCGCCTGCAACGCATGGTCTACGTGCCGGGCGACTTGTTCAGCGTCAACCCGGTCACGGCGCGCGGCGTGCCGGGCCTGTTCGCGCGCAACGAGCGCGTGGTGTGCCTGTTCGACACCGCGCGCGGCCCGCTGGTGCTGGTGCTGGTGGGCGCCACCATCGTGGGCAGCATGGCGACCGTGTGGCATGGCGTGGTCAACCCGTCGCGGCCGGGGGAAATCCAGCGCCACGACTATGCCGGTCAGGCGGTCGAGCTGGACAAGGGAGCGGAGATGGGGCGCTTTTTGCTCGGCTCCACGGTGGTGCTGCTGTGGCCCAATGGCACGCTCAGGTTCAACCCCGACTGGGCGCCAGCGCGCGCCGTGCGCATGGGCGAGGCCATGGGTAAGGCGCTGGGCTGACCCGCCCATTAAAAATTTTGTGATTCATGACACGCTGCCCGCCCTCACTCAAGGACAGCGCCACCTTGAACACGGTGTTGACCCGTAGACCCCGCGTGGATTGCGGCCTTCGCCGCAATGACGGGATGAGGTGAAGGCATTACATAGGCTTGTCTTGAATTACGAAACCCTCTCAAGAAAACGTTTTGTAAGTCATTGATTTTCTTCAGGCACACCGGCCCTGCTGACGGGGTTGGGTTGCTCAATAGGTTGAAATGAAATAACCCTTGCGCTTGCGCCACGGACAAGAAAAAGCCGCCCAGGGGCGGCGCGAGGGGTGTGAGGACAGGCTCGGCGGTCTCAACTCCGAAGTGCAACACCGCTGGTTGATATTGAGATTTATCAGCG
>JAUNUR010000068.1:0-2554 GCA_030538085.1 Pseudomonadota bacterium
AATTTTCAAAAATCACGACAGCGCGGGCCATCAGAAAGAAATCTCCCTCTCCCTCAGGGAGAGGATTGGGGTGAGGGCAAGTGGCGTGTCCTGAATTACGAAACTCTCTCAAGAAAACGTTTTGTCAGTCATTGATTTTCTTCAGGTGCACCGGCCCTGCTGGCGGGGTTGGGTTGCTCAATAGGTTCAATAGATGTTGCCCGCCCCCACGCCATCTGATCAAGCGCAAACTTCGCTCCTTATGGCCGACCACGAGCCCCTGAAGCAATCGAGAATGACTCCATCCCCCTACAGGAAGGAGTCGTCATGTTGCGCAAGCTTGCTCTCTTCGTCCTCAGCCTGGCCGCGCTGACGGCCTGCAGCCGCGACGGCGGCGACTCCTCCGCTCCAGCGCCCGGTGCCACGCAAGGGGCCACAACGGCCAGCGCGTCACCGCCCGGCGGGCCATCCACCCCCGACAGCAGCCAGCCAGGTCGCTTGCCGCAGCCGATTACCGCCAGCCAGCTCGACCTGCTGCGTCACCACTTGGGCGAAAGCGAAGCCCGCGCGCTGGCGCATTACCTTGAGGGCTACCAGAAGGTCACCAGCGATGCCGAATTCGCCGATCACTACGACGCTGGCGTGGCCTTGTTCAACGCCGTGATGAAGATCGACGGCGAAGGCCTCTCGACAGACGAAGAAATAGCGGAGGAGGCCAGAGCACTCGATACCCTGTTTGCCTTGCGCCTGGGCTGCATGGCCGAATGCTCGCAGATCGACTTGTTCTACTCGCTCGATGATCTGGCGCGGTTGGCCAGCGCCACGCGGGGCGACCTCGACGACCGCTTCATCGCTCTCAAGCGCCAGGCCGAAGGCTACAGCGCATCACCGATCTGGGCCGACTCGACTGGCGACGCCCCGCCGCCCGACGTGGGCCACTACCGCCCTACCTCAATCAACCTCAACTTCCTCAACCAGACCTGGGACTACGGTGGTCACTCGCTGCTGGGCAACGGCGCCAGCCAGCGCTTTCTGGCCGACTCGTGGCAGTTCATGCAGGACACCCCGCTCTTTGGCGCCGATATCCAGCATATTCGCGAAACCCTGCTCACCACCGCGATCAACAACGGCACCTACGATCTGCCACGTGAACGCGCGCTGTCCGAACTGCGCGCCATCCTCGCCGCGGGCATCCTCTCTGAGGACGAAACCCGGTTGCTGCAAACCTTGCGCGAGCACATGGAGCGCGGCACCAACGAGTACGGCGTGCCCTTCGAGTTCGATTGCGCCAACAAGGAGTGCGCGACCGGATAGCGCGAGCACCTGTGCCGATTCAGCGGCCACCACCCTCGCTTGGCTCACCAAAACCACCGCCGCCCGGCGTGTGGATCTCGAAGATGTCGCCCGGCTGCATCTCGGCGCTGCCGATGTGCTGCAGTTCCTCCTGCGTGCCGTCGACGCGCACCACGCGGTTGATGCCTACCGCGCCCTCGCCGCCACCCGCCATGCCGAAAGCGCCCCCTGTCTTGGTATTGCGGCCATTGCTCAGGATGCTGGCGGTCATCGGCTCGAGGAAGCGCAGGCGCCGCACGCCGCCGTTGCCGCCGTTCCACCGGCCCTTGCCGCCTGAACCGGCGCGGATCTCATAGCTCTCCAGCCGCACCGGAAAGCGCCACTCCAGCACCTCCGGATCGGTCATGCGCGAATTGGTCATGTGCGTCTGCACCACGCTGGTGCCGGGAAAACCGCCCACCAGCTTGCCGTTGTCGTCGAACATGCCGCCGGCGCCAGAGCCGCCCGAGATGGTCTCGTAGTACTGGTACTTCTCATTGCCAAAGGTGAAGTTGTTCACCGTGCACTGGCTGGCGCCCATCAGGCCCAGCGCGCCGATGATGGCGTTGGTGATGCAGGTCGATGTCTCGACGTTGCCCGCCACCACGCTGGCGGGTGGGTTGGGCCGCAGCATGCAGCCTTCGGGGATGACGACTTCGATGGGTTTCAGGCAACCGGCGTTGAGCGGAATGTCGTCATCCACCAGCATGCGGAACACGTACAGCACCGCCGCCATGCACACCGCCGTGGGCGCGTTGAAATTGTTGGGCTGCTGCGGCGAGGTACCGGTGAAATCCACCTTCGCGCTGCGCGCCGCGCCGTCGATGGTGACGGCCACCTGGATTTGCGCGCCGTTGTCCAGCGGCAGGGTGAACCGGCCCCCCTGCATACGCGCGGCCAGCTTGGTGATGGCGCGCCGCACGCTTTCCTCGGCGTTGTCCTGCACGTGGCCCATGTATGCCTGCACCACGTCGAGGCCGAACTGTTCGACCATCTTGCGCAGCTCCTGCACGCCTTTCTCGTTGGCGGCGATCTGCGCTTTCAGGTCGGCCATGTTCTGCTGCGGGTTGCGGCTGGGATAACGTGCCCCCACGCTCGCCGCTGCGCGTGCTTCGCTACCCCCCGAGGGGGCCGCGCCGTCTTGGGGCGGCCCGGCGACGGCGCCGCCGCCGGCCAACAAGGCCAGCATTTCCTGCTCGCGCAGGTGGCCCTGATCGACCAGCTTGACGTTGTCGATCTGCAC
>JAUNUR010000068.1:2654-21047 GCA_030538085.1 Pseudomonadota bacterium
TTTCCTGCTCGCGCAGGTGGCCCTGATCGACCAGCTTGACGTTGTCGATCTGCACGCCCTCTTCCTCGATGCGGGTGGAGAACGGCGGCATCGAGCCGGGCGAGATGCCGCCCACGTCGGCGTGGTGGCCGCGCGAGCCGACGTAGAAAAGAGGTTGGGCGTTGAGCGTTGAGCGTTCGGCGTCCTCCGTGTCACGCCCAACGCCGAACGCCGAACGCTCAACCTCCAGGTAGACGGGCGTGATGACGGTGATGTCCGGCAAGTGCGTGCCGCCGTGGTAGGGGTCGTTCAGCACGTACACGTCGCCCGGCTGCATGCTGCCCTGGTTGCGGGCGATCACGGTCTTGATGCTCTCGCCCATCGAACCCAGGTGCACCGGCATGTGCGGCGCGTTGGCGATCAGGTTGCCCTCGGCATCAAACAGCGCGCAGCTGAAGTCCAGACGCTCCTTGATGTTGACCGAGTAGGCCGTGTTCTGCAGTTGCAGCCCCATCTGCTCGGCGATGTTCATGAACAGGTTGTTGAACACCTCCAGCAACACCGGGTCCACCGTGGTGCCCACGGCGTAGGTGACGGCGCGCGGCGTCGTGCGCTCCAGCAGCAGGTGGTCGAAGGCCGTCAGGCTGGCGCGCCAGCCGGGTTCCACCACCGTGGTGGCGTTCTGCTCGGCAATGATGGCCGGGCCGTCGATGGTGTCGCCCGGGCGCAGGTCCTCGCGCACGATCAGCGCCGCGTCGTGCCAGGCGGCCTGGCCGTCGATGCCCGTGGTGTAGATGCGCACGGTGTCGCGCTGCGGCACCTGGCGCGGCTCGTGCAGCGGGTGCTCGGCCTCGGTGGGAGCATCGCCGGCGATCACCGCCTCGACCGACACCGCCTCGACGATCAGCGCCTTGCCCTCCATCAGGAAGGCGAAGCGCTGACGGTACGCGGCCTCGAAAGCGCGCGTGATTTCGTGCAGCACCTGATGGTCGCCCTTGCCACCCATCTCATGGCCGCCGTGCAGGTGCGGAAACGGCACGATCAGCGCCGAGTCGGTGCCCTCGTAGCGCACGTGCGCGCGGCGGTGCACGCGGATGTCGCCACGGCTGACTTCCTGGCGCGCCAGTTCCTCGTGCGCGGCCAGCGCCAGCGCGCCGAGCGTGTCGCGCATGGTGGCGATGTGCTCCGGCGCCAAGGGCAGTTCCACCGCCGTCTCGCGCATCACGTTCTGGTCGGCCAGGCCCATGCCGTAGGCCGACAGCACGCCCGCCAGCGGGTGCACCAGCACGCGCGCCATGCCTAAAGCGTCGGCCACGCCGCAGGCGTGCTGGCCGCCGGCGCCACCAAAGCACTGCAGCGTATAGCGCGTCACGTCGTAGCCGCGCGCCACGCTGATCTTCTTGATGGCATTCGCCATTTGCTGCACGGCGATCTGGATGAAACCGTGGGCCACATCCTCAGGCAAGCGGCCGCCGGCCTCGTCCTGCGCGGCGATCTCGGCGAACCTGGCGCGCACCACCTCGGCGTCCAGCGCCTCGTTGGCCGCCGGGCCGAACACCTTGGGAAAGTGCGCCGGTTGCACCTTGCCGACCATCACGTTGGCATCGGTCAGCGCCAGCGGACCACCGCGCCGGTAGCTGGCCGGGCCAGGGTTGGCGCCCGCGCTCTCGGGGCCGACACGGAATCGTGCGCCATCGAACTGCAGGATGGAGCCGCCACCCGCCGCCACGGTGTGGATGCTCATCATGGGTGCGCGCATGCGCACGCCAGCCACCTGCGTCTCGAACTCGCGCTCGAACTGACCCGCGTAGTGGCTCACGTCGGTGCTGGTGCCGCCCATGTCGAAGCCGATCACCTTGGGCTGCCCGGCGATCTCCGCCGTGAAATTCTTGAAGGCCAGCTCCGCTGTCCGTGCCATGCCCACGATGCCGCCCGCCGGACCGCTGAGAATCGCGTCCTTGCCCTGGAAGGCCATGGCATCGGTCAAGCCACCCGACGACTGCATGAAAAACAGCTTCACGCCCGGCATCTCGGCCGCGACCTGCTCGACGTAGCGGCGCAGGATGGGCGACAGGTAGGCATCGACCACCGTGGTGTCGCCGCGGCTGACGAACTTCATCATCGGGCTGGTTTCATGGCTGGTGGAAACCTGCGTGAAGCCCACCTCGCGCGCGATGCGCGCCGCCGCCCGCTCGTGGTCGCTGTAGCGGTAGCCGTGCATGAACACGATGGCCACGCTGCGCAGCCCTTTCTGGTATTGCGCCAGCAGCTCCTGTTTCAGAAGCGCCTCATCCAGCGGCTGCACCAGATCGCCATTGGCCGCCACGCGCTCCTGCGCCTCCACCACGGCGCTGTACAGCAGCTCTGGCAGCACGATGTGGCGGTCGAACAGGCGCGGGCGGTTCTGGTAGGCGATGCGCAGGCCGTCGCGAAAGCCGCGCGTGGTCACCAGCAGCGTCGGCTCGCCCTTGCGTTCCAGCAGCGCGTTGGTGGCCACGGTGGTGCCCATCTTCACGCATTCCACCAGCGCGGGCGTGACGGGCTCGCCATGCTCCAGGCCCAGCAGATGGCGGATGCCGGCGACCGCCGCATCGGGGTATTGCTCGGGGTTCTCGCTCAGCAGCTTGTGGGTCACCACCACGCCGTCGGGGCGCTTGGCCACGATGTCGGTGAAGGTGCCGCCCCGGTCGATCCAGAACTGCCAGCGGGAGGTGGAGGCTTGTTGCATGTTTCAGTTGTTCAGGGTTTCAATGACAAATGACTTTGCTGCGCTTCGATGACGGCGCTGCGCGCCATGACAAAGCCACATCAAAAAACCAAGCGCTGCCATTCGGCATCAGCCACTCATCATCTGTCATTTGTCATTGATGCCGCGAAGCGGCGAAGTCATCGAGCGCAGCGAGGTCATGGAGAGTTCACAGTGAGGTCGCCGCCCGCGCCGCCTGGTCATACAGGCCCGACATGGTGCGCAGCAGGCGCGCCAGCTCGCCCAGTTCGGGGTTCAACTGCGGGTCCAGGTTGTCGACCAGGCAGGCTTCGCGCACTTCACGGTAGCGCCTCACCGCCGCTTCGCCGGTCTCGGTGGGCAGGTAGAACACGTCCTTGCCCTGTTTGTCGGCGCGCAGCAGGCCGGCGGTCACTAGTTTCTTGAGCGCATACGCCACCACGTGCGTGTCCTCGTAGTTCAGCACGAAGCAGATATCGGCCAGCTTCTTGTTGCGCGCCCGGTGGTTCACGTGGTGCAGCACCAGCACGTCGGTCACCGTCAGCTCGGGCACGCCGGCGGCGGCCATGCAGCGCACGATCCAGCGGCTGAAGGCGTTCCACGCCACGATCATGCCGAACTCGAACTCCGACGCCTCCACGCTGCGCGGCGACACGAGGTGCGACGATGAAACGATACCGGCGCCCTGGGCCTTGCGGGCGCGTGCAAGCGGAGGATTACTCATCAGGGATTACCCGAATTTGTTATCAATTTGAAGAGAATTTATTGACACTTTATCTAATCAATTTTTGGACTTCAAGTGCTTTTATTGAGAGTTTCGTAATTCAGAACAAGCCCATGCAATGCCTTTTCCTCATCCCGTCATTGCGGCGAAGGCCGCAATCCACACAGTGTCCGCGGGTGAATGCCGTGTCAAGGTGACGCCCCATGGATTGCGGCCTTCGCCGCAATGACAAGGGGATGTGAGGGGGGGGCTGATATCCCGCGCTGTCGTGATTTTTGAAAACGTCAATAGTGAGATCGCCCTGCTCGTTTTCACCCTTTGCAGTGGCACAGGCATGACCCATGCTCATATCCTTCAGTCCAATCTCAGATCCACAGGAGTCAAGCACATGAACAAGCGACACACCCTGGCCACGCTGGCAGGCCTGTGCATGAGCGCCCTGGCCGCTTCGGCAGGCGCGCAAACCAAGTGGGACTTGCCCAACGCCTATTCGGCCAGCACCTTCCACACCGAAAACCTGGTGCAGTTCGCCAAGGATGTCGATGCCGCCACGGGCGGCAAGCTCAAGATTCAGGTGCACGACAACGCCTCGCTGTTCAAGGCGCCGGAAATCAAGCGCGCCGTGCAGGGTAACCAGGCCCAGGCCGGCGAATTCCTGATGGTCAACTTCCAGAACGAATGGCCGCTGTGGGGCCTGGACGGCCTGCCCTTCCTGGCTACCAGCTACGCTGATTCGCTCAAGCTGTATCAGGCCAGCAAGGCCGCCGTGCAGAAAAAACTGGCCGAGCAAGGCATGCTGCTGCTGTACACCGTGGCCTGGCAGCCGCAGGGCATCTACAGCAAGAAGCAGGTGAACAGCGCCGCCGACATGAAAGGCATGAAGTGGCGCGCCTACAGCCCGGCCACCGCGCGCATCGGCGAACTGGTGGGCGCGCAGCCGGTCACCATCCAGCAGGCCGAGTTGTCGCAGGCCATGGCCACGGGCGTGGTGGAGGCCTTCATGACTTCCAGCTCCACCGGCTACGACACCAAGACCTTCGAGCATTTGAAATTCTTCGCCGACGTCCAGGCCTGGCTGCCGAAGAACGCCGTGGTAGCCAACAAGAAGGCCTTCGACGCACTCGACAAGGCCACGCAGGACGGCCTGCTGAAGGCCGCCGCCGAAGCCGAGAAACGCGGCTGGGCCACCAGCGAGAAGAAAAACGCCGAATACCTCGACTTGCTGAAAAAGAACGGCATGACGGTGTACGCGCCATCCGCGCAACTCAAGGCCGACATGCAGAAAGTCGGTGAAACCATGCTCAAGGAATGGCTGGACAAGGCTGGCACCGACGGCAAGGTGGTGGTGGACGCATATAGGAAGTAAGCACCCCCTGAGCGGCTGGCGCCGCTTCCCCCTCTCCTGCGGGAGGGGGACAACGCCAGTACCCGGCTCAGGTCCGGGCACGGCGTTCGCTGGCATGGCCTACTCCGCGGCCGCTTGACTGGCGTCCGCTGCCGAATTCGCTCTTTCTTTGGTAGCACCATGCGCCGATTTCTCGACTTTCTCTACGACGCAGCGGCCTGGCTGGCCGCCCTGGCCATGGTCGGCATCCTCGTCATGGTGCTGACCTCGATCCTCGGCCGGCAGTTCAACTTTCACCTGCCCGGCACCGATGCCTACGCCGGCTACGCCATGGCGGCAGCAGGCTTTCTGGCATTGGCCCACACGCTGAAGAAGCGCGAGCACATCCGCGTGACGCTGATCATTGGCCGCCTGCAAGGCCGTGCACGCCGCGCGCTCGAAATCTGGTCGTTGTCCGCGGCCATGGTGCTGTCGGGGCTGCTCGCGTTCTATGCCGTGCGGCTGGTGTGGCAGTCCCACGGGTTCAACGATGTGTCCACCGGCAACGACGCCACGCCGCTGTGGATTCCGCAACTGTCGATGGCCGTGGGCGCCGTGGCTCTGTTCATCGCCTTCGTCGACGAGTGGGTGCTGGAACTACTGGGCAAGCGCCAGCACGAAGCGCCCACGGATGAGGCCTTGCACAATGAGTGACTTCGGCATCACCGCCCTGTTGATCCTCGCCCTGTTCGCGCTGCTGGGCAGCGGCATCTGGATCGGCCTCACGCTCACCGGCGTGGCCTGGATCGGCATGCAACTGTTCTCGGCGCGCCCTGCGGGCGATGCCATGGCGGTCACCATCTGGGGCTCGGCCTCGTCCTGGACGCTCACCGCCTTGCCCCTGTTCGTGTGGATGGGCGAAATCCTGTTCCGTACCAAGCTTTCTGAGAGCATGTTCCGCGGCCTGGCGCCCTGGGTCACCTGGCTGCCAGGGCGCCTGCTGCACACCAACGTCATCGGCTGCGCCATCTTCGCCGCCGTGTCGGGTTCGTCGGCCGCCACCTGCGCCACCATCGGCAAGATGAGCCTGCCCGAACTGGGCAAACGCGGTTATCCCGAAGGCATCACCATCGGCTCGCTGGCTGGCGCCGGCACGCTGGGGCTGCTGATTCCACCGTCGATCATCATGATCGTCTACGGCGTGGCGGCCGATGTGTCGATTGCCAAGCTGTTCATCGCCGGCGTTATTCCCGGCATGCTGCTGGCGGCGCTGTTCTCGGGCTACCTGATGGTGTGGGCGCTGTTCAATCCCGGCAAGGTGCCCCGGCCCGACCGCGTGATGAGCCTGGGCGAGAAACTGCACGAGTCGCGCCACCTCATCCCTGTGGTAGTGCTCATCGCCGCGGTGCTGGGCAGCATCTATGCCGGCATCGCCACCGCCACCGAGGCAGCGGCGGTGGGCGTGGTGGGCTCGCTCATCCTGTCGCTGGTGCAGGGCAGCCTAAACTGGCAGACCTTCAGGGATTCGCTGATGGGCGCCACGCGCCTGTACTGCATGATCGCGCTGATCCTGGCCGGCGCCGCCTTCCTCACGCTGTCGATGGGCTACATCGGCCTGCCGCGCCACCTGGCCGAATACATCAGCGGCCTGGGCCTGTCGCCCTTCATGCTGATCATCGCGCTGGCGGTGTTCTACATCGTGCTGGGGTGCTTTCTTGACGGCATCTCGATGGTGGTGCTGACGATGGGCGTGCTGCTGCCCACGGTGCAGGCCGCCGGCATTGACCTGATCTGGTTCGGCATCTTCGTCGTCATCGTGGTCGAGATGGCGCAGATCACGCCACCCGTGGGCTTCAACCTGTTCGTGCTGCAGGGCATGACGGGCAAGGACATCGCCTACGTGGCCCGCGTGACCATGCCCTTCTTCTTCCTGATGTGCGCGATGGTGCTGCTGCTGTGGTTCTTTCCGCAGATCGCAACGTGGTTGCCGAAGAATATGTGACGCCCTGAAAGTCGTTCAGCCAGTACGCTCTGAGCAGGACGACAATACCGGTAAAACACAGGCACCACGTCAGGTCAGCCAGTGCCTGATTACAGCGCTGCGATCACCATGGGCTGCTCGCGCCGCAGCATTGAAGGCTCGCACACTCCAAGCACGCAGGAGCGCAGATGAATGGATGAGATCAAAGCGTCCAACCTCAAATCGATCCTGCACTCCAAGCGGGCAAACCTCTACTACCTGGAGCATTGCCGCGTGCTGGTCAACGGTGGCCGGGTGGAATACGTCACCGACGCCGGCAAGAAAAGCCTGTACTGGAACATCCCCATCGCCAACACCACCAGCATCTTGCTGGGCACGGGCACCTCGATCACGCAGGCGGCGATGCGTGAACTGGCCAAGGCCGGCGTGCTGGTCGGCTTTTGCGGCGGCGGTGGCACGCCGTTGTTCGCGGCCAACGAAGTCGATGTGGAAGTCGCCTGGCTGACGCCGCAAAGCGAATACCGTCCCACCGAGTATTTACAGGCCTGGGTGTGCTTCTGGTTCGATGACGAGCTGCGCCTGCACGCCGCCAAACGGTTGCAAACCCTGCGCTTGACACGGCTGACCAGCGAATGGGACACCCGGGCGCTGCGCGAGGCCGGGTTTGCAGTCGATGCAGCACGGCTGGGTACGCTGGTGTCGCAATTTCGCGCGCAAATCGCCCATGCACCCGACGTGGCGACCTTGCTCACCGACGAGGCACGCCTGACCAAGGCACTGTTCAAGCTGGCCGCCGACACCACGCGCCACGGCGAATTCAACCGCGCCAAGCGCGGCACGGGCATCGATCCGGCCAACCGCTTTCTCGACCACGGCAACTACCTGGCCTACGGCCTGGGCGCCACGGCCACCTGGGTGCTGGGCCTGCCGCACGGGCTGGCGGTGCTGCACGGCAAGACCCGGCGTGGCGGGCTGGTGTTCGACGCCGCCGACCTGGTGAAAGATGCCGCCATCCTGCCGCAGGCATTTATGTCAGCGATGCGTGGCGATGACGAGCAGGCGTTTCGCCGCGCCTGCATCGAGGCCCTGACCCGCAGCGAATCGCTGGACTTCATGATCGACAGCCTCAAGGACATCGCCATGCAGACGGCGCATCTGGCAACCGCTGCGGCGAAGCCCGGCTCTTCGAAGCTCGCGCCATGAACGTGCTGTTCGTCTCGCAATGCAGCAAGCGCGCGCTGACCGAGACGCGACGCATCCTCGACCAGTTTGCCGAGCGGCGCGGGGATCGCACCTGGCAAACGCCGATCACCCAGGCTGGGCTGGACACCGTACGCAAACTCCTGCGCCAGACTGCGCGCAAAAACACTGCCGTGGCCTGTCACTGGATTCGTGGGCGCGACCAAAGCGAACTGCTGTGGATCGTGGGTGATGCGCGCCAGTTCAATGCCGAGGGCGCGGTGCCCACCAATACCACCACGCGCGATGTGCTGCGGCGTGAAGATGAGAGCACCTGGCATCACCTGCCCCTGATGACAGCGCTGAGCGCGCTGGCGGCCTTGCTGCACGATCTGGGCAAGGCGACCAAGGCATTCCAGCAACGCCTGCGCGCCGTGAATCCGGCGACGCGCAATCACTACCGGCACGAATGGGTATCGGTGCGTCTGTGGCAAGCTTTCGTCGGCACCTCGAAAAGCGATGACGACTGGCTGGCGCGCCTGGCGACCTGTGCGGATGAGGGCGTGGACGGTGAGGCATTCGCAGCACGCTGGACTGACCACCAAGGCGGCCATCTGATTCGTGACGGCCTTGATATCGCGGCAGCGCAGGACATGCGCAACAACCCCTTCGCGTGTCTACCACCGCTGGCGCAGGTGGTGGCCTGGCTGGTGCTCACGCACCACCGGCTGCCATGCAAGCCGGTGGAGTACGTGGGCGGCGACCGTGATGACGATATGGAGTCAAGGCGCAGTCGGTACCGCCACTTTGGCGCCCGGCTGTCCAGCCTGAACCGCAACGAGCTGGAGGGACTACTCCAGCGCATCGATGCCGACTGGAACGAGCCGCGCGAGGCCACCGATGCCGCCACGAAGGAAGCGCATTGGGTGTTTCCGCACGGCCTGCCCGTCGCCATGCTGCCCTGGCGCAAGCAGGCCGCGCGTTACGCCCACAAGCTGCAAGCCTTCGCCGGGACGGATGAATCGCCGCTGCACGATCCCTTCACCATGCACGTGTCGCGCCTGTGCCTGATGCTGGCCGACCACCACTACTCCAGCATTGACGACGAAGCACGGCGCAAGCCCTACCTGAACCCAGGTTACCCATTGCACGCCAACACGGTGCGCCGCCAGGGCGAACCCGTGCGTCTGAATCAGACGCTGGACGAGCATCTGCTGGGTGTGCAGGCCCATGCCACACTGGTGGCACGCTCGCTGCCCACGCTGACACGCAGCCTGCCCACACTGCGCAACCATCGGGGTCTGAAAAAACGCAGTCCCAACCCACGCTTTCAGTGGCAGGACAAGGCCGCCGATCTGGCGGCCAGCGTGCGCACTCGGACGGCAGAGCAAGGTGCCTTCATCGTCAACATGGCCTCCACCGGCTGCGGCAAGACACTGGGCAATGCGCGCATCATGAACGCGCTGGCCGACCCGCAGCTTGGCATGCGCTGCGCGTTCGCCATCGGGTTGCGTACGCTCACGCTGCAAACCGGACGCAGCTTTCAGCACGATCTGGGGCTGAACGACGAGCAACTCGCCATCTACGTGGGCGGCGCAGCCAGCCGCACGCTGCTTGAATACTGGGAACAAAAAGCCGAAGCCACAGGCTCCGCCTCGCGCCAGCAATTGATGGACGAAGGCAGTGCCGTGCTCTACGAAGGGCACACCGAACATGCACTACTGCAACGCCTAAGCGACGATAAAAAGGTACGCCGCCTGCTCGCCGCACCCATACTGGCTTGCACCGTCGACCACCTCACGCCCGCCACCGAAAGTCTGCGTGGTGGCCGCCAGATCGCGCCCATGCTGCGGCTGATGACCAGCGATCTGGTGCTCGACGAACCCGACGACTTCGACATGGCCGACCTCCCCGCCCTCACGCGGCTGGTGCATTGGGCTGGGCTGCTCGGCAGCCGCGTGCTGCTGTCCTCGGCCACGCTGCCGCCAGCGCTGGTGGAAGGCTTGTTTCTAGCCTACCGCGCGGGCCGTGAAACCTACCAACGGCACCGCGCCGCGCGTCCCGGCGAACCGGTGAGCGTGTGTGTTCTGTGGGTCGATGAGTTTCGTCAGGATGCACGGGATTGCGCAGGCAAAGACGCTTTCCGTAAAGCACACCAAGACTTTGTGAACAAGCGCGTCGCCCGACTGGCCAAGGATGAAGTACGGCGCCTGGCCCAGATCGTGGCCTTGCCGGGCACCTGGACAGGCATGCCAAAGCCCGAGCGCCGCTGTGACTTTGCCCGCGTGTTGCTCGAAAGTGCGTGGCAACTGCACCAGGATTCACAGAACCACACGGTCGATGCAAGCACTGGCAAACGCGTCAGCCTGGGTCTGATCCGCATGGCGAACATCCAACCACTGTATGACGTGGCGCTGGCGCTGTATCAGCAAGGCGCCTCATCACTCACACGCCAGTCGGGAGTGAGCGTGCGTGTACATCTGTGCGTGTACCACTCGCAATTTCCGCTGCACATGCGCTCAGCCATCGAGCGCCAGCTCGACACCGTGCTCAACCGCCGTGCCGATGCTCATGGCGCTGATCCAGTCTTGCAACAGGCCGCCGTGCGCGTTGCAGTCGATCCACATCCTGAAACCGACCATCTGTTCATCGTCCTCGGCTCGCCCGTCACCGAAGTGGGGCGCGACCACGATTACGACTGGGCCGTGGTCGAGCCCTCGTCCATGCGCTCGCTCATCCAGCTTGCCGGGCGCGTGCGGCGGCATCGCGAAGGTAGTGCAAACAGGGTGAACCTGCTGGTGCTGGATGGCAATCTGCGGGTGTTCGAGAGAGGCGCCGGCGAGGCAGCCTACCGTTGGCCAGGCTTCGAGATGGACAAGGTTCGCCGGGACTCGGAACGCCCCAGCGGCCCGCCACCACATGACTCGGCATGGCGCTTTCACCTGAGCAGCCACCGTCTTCAAGACCTCTTGCCCTGCTGGCCGGACACGGGACAGGCTGTCACCGCTACTCCACGCGTGTTATGCCCGGACAAGTTGCAGCCACGTCATGTGCTCACCGATCTGGAACACGCACGCATGCAAGACACGATGCTGCCACGCCCACCTGGCAGCACCTTCTACACACCACTCGACCGGGATGCGACCTTGCATTGGGCGCATACTGAGTCACCCTTGGGGTTGACCGGCCTGCTGCCCCAGCTTCAACGTTTTCGGCTCGAAACGACAAAGCGCACGGACGTGGTGTTTTTGCCTGATGACGATGAGGAGACCTTGGACTTCTTTACCGTCTTTGACGATCGGCGCAACCGCGAAAACTTGTTCGTTGCCTCAGAAACGTCCCTGCAGCGCTTGCCTGATGCCACCTTGCACAGTGACAGCGTGACGCCCTGGCTGAAAGTCGATCCCTTGACCGAATTGCAGGCCCTTGCCGAGGCGCTGGATATGCCGTTGCGGACCTGCGCCGAACGGTTCGCGACCGCGAGTCTGCCCGATCACGGAACGGACGGTTGGCGTTGGCATCCGGCGCTGGGGTTTACGCGAAAGGCCTGAGACACCCAGTCAGGAAGAGTTGCGCAAAGCCAGCGGCTCCACGGTTTGCAAAGCCATTTGCACATCTGCGTTCAATTCAGCGCTACGCAGGTCAAAGCTGCTTTGCAGGTTCAACCAGGACTGCGCATCGCCACCAAAAAAGCGGCTCAGACGCAAGGCCGTGTCTGCCGTCACACCGCGCCGCTCCAGCACTATGTCATTGATGCGCGATGCCGTCACATGAAGATGCCGTGCCAGGGCACTGGCACTCATGCTCAACGGGACAAGAAAGTCCTCGCGCAAGACTTCGCCCGGATGAACGGGGCGCATGCGATTGATGGGGTTCATGTGGGACTCCTACTTGTGGTTGATTCCACAGAAGTCTGATCGCTTGGCGAAGCAAGGTTCATTTCTGTGCTGCCTACGCGGCAGTGAAGATTTTCCCGGGACTCGTACCCTATTGATGTGTTGCTGCCTCTACAAGAAAAGGGGCAACCTTCGCTTTCTTGACGTCCTTAGTGATAGTCCACGATTTCTACGTTTATCGCTCCTTGTTCCGTCCAGACAAAACACAAGCGCCATTGGTCATTGATGCGGAGGCTGTGCTGGCCTTGGCGGTCTCCGCTCAGTGCCTCCAACCGGTTGCCCGGCGGGCTGCGCAAGAAAGCCAAGGTGACCGCCGCATCCAACTGGGCCAGCTTGCGTTCAGCCACTCGTTGAAAGCTCGTGAACCGGCGCGTTTGACCCGTGGTGAACAGTCGTTGCGTTTCCACACATTTGAAAGAGAGGATAGGCATGTGACAAGCAGAATTTTATACCGCTTAACGGTATTCGGTATGCTGCCTGTTCGGCAGATCAATGTGTCCAAGAATGCCTTGGATTATTTTCTGAGCAGCTTATTCAGCAGAATTCCTTGTATTATGGATCTTATTGAGGAAGCAAAAAATATGCAACAAACCAGCGCCTCGTGGCGAAGTGTCATCACCACCTTCATCCAGCAGCGCCTGCAAGCCAAGCTCGACAAGCTCAAGGATGACGATCCGAAGTGGCAAGAATTGCTGGCCCAATACGAGTCAGTAGCATGGATGCAGGATGCCGCCCGCCGCGTCGCCCAGATCCAGGCCGTCACGCACTCCCTCAAACCCATTCACCCCGACGCGCGTGGCACCAACCTGTATGTGGAACCAAGCTCTCTGCCAACGTTGGCGGAGTTGGGGAGTCACGTATTGGGTACGAATTTCAGTGCCGACGTCGTGGGCAATGCGGCCGCGCTCGACGTGTACAAGTTTCTCCGGCTGGAATCCGGCGGGCGCAGCCTGTTGGCGGCTTTACAAGCCGGCGATGCCGATGCCATGCGCGCCCTGCACGACGACCCCACCGAAGCTCGTGCTCTGCGTGATGCCTTTGTCGGCCTAACCGAGGCACACACGGGCGAAGTCAGCTCGCACACGCTGGCCAAGCAGCTGTACTGGCTGATGGGCGACGATCCGTGTGCGGACGAGCAGTTCGAGCTGCTGGCCCCGCTTTACGCCACCTCGCTCGCCCATGCAGTACATGCGCCCATTCAGGAGCACCGTTTTGGTGAGGCCAACAAGGCCGCACGACAGGCACGCCGCGATGGCAAGGCCCACGAGGGCGTGTTTCACGACTACCCCGGCCTGGCAGTGCAGAAGATGGGTGGCACTAAGCCACAGAACATCAGCCAGCTCAATAGTGAACGGGGTGGCGTGAACTACCTGCTGGCCTCGTTGCCGCCCCCAACGTGGAAAAGCAGCCCCTTGCGTCTGCCGATGAATGTGACCTCGGTGTTCAAGCGCCTGTTTGGCGCGCGGCCACTGGTACGGCAAACAGTGCATGAACTGCGCACCTCCCTGGAAAGCAACCC
Source organism: Pseudomonadota bacterium (assembly GCA_030538085.1). Taxonomy (GTDB): domain Bacteria; phylum Pseudomonadota; class Gammaproteobacteria; order Burkholderiales; family Burkholderiaceae_C; genus Ottowia. The sequence continues at coordinate 15,982 of JAUNUR010000068.1, forward strand.
TGATCCCACGATGGAAACGCGTCAGCGCCGTGAAGCGTTGGTGGACACGCTCATTGATGAACTGGTCAGCATGGCGGCCGAGTTGCAACAAGGCCTGCCGGCGGGATGGACATGCGACCAGGATCATTACAGCAAACTGGCACCCGAAGAGGCGCTGTGGCTCGACCCGCTACGTGCCGAACTGCCTGGAGAAGCTGCGTTTGCCCGTGACTGGCAGTGGATGGATTGGCCCGCCAAAGTAGGCCAACGCTTCGGTGGCTGGCTGAATCAGCAACTGGGAAGCAAGCTCCCAGTGGGTGACGTGGAAGCTCGCGTGTGGAAAAAAGAGCTGCTGACGGATGATGGCTTTACCGAGCAAATTGCACAGATGGACAAGCTGCTGGACGCTGCCCAGGCAGACGCAGGTGCCGGAGGTGCGGCATGACGCTCTCACCAACGCCCAACGCCATCCTCGTCCTGCCGCATCTGCGGGTGCAGAACGCCAATGCCATCTCCAGCCCACTCACACACGGCTTTCCGGCCATCACGCAATTCGTGGGCCTGATGTGGGCACTGGAGCGCAAACTGGTGCAAGCCGGCGTGCCACTGCACCTGCACGGCGTGGGGGTGATCTGCCACCACCACCAGGAGCAAGTAGCACAGGGCTATGTGCGCACCTTCAACCTCACCCGTAACCCGGTGAGCAAGGACGGCAGCACGGCAGCCATCGTCGAAGAAGGTCGCATTCATCTCGATGTGACGCTGATTTTTTCGGTATCGGAACGGCGTATAGCGGGCAGCATACCTATGCTGGTAAGCGATGGCACGGACGCCATGCAGGCGTGGGCCCAAAAAACAGGCGAGGTGCTGGCCAGCATGCGTGTGGCGGGAGGCAGTGTGCTACCGACGCGCCCGGTGCGAAGGCGGCGCGTGCGCCCATGGATGGCGGTGTTGTCCGAAAAATCGCAGGAACAAGACCAACAATTTCGCCAATGGCGTCGCCAGTGGTTGCCAGGTTTTGCGTTGGTCGGGCGCGACGACCTGCTCACCAACCGCCTGACCGAAATGCGCAAGCGGCAGCTAGATGTCACGCTGCTCGATGCCTGGCTGCATGCCGCGCGTTTCAATCACGAGCCACTGCCGCCCAAAGCGGACAAAAAAACACCCACCAACGACAAGGTGCGCTGGGGTGATCCGCTGCGCGGTGCTGGCAGTGGCTGGACGGTGCCGATCCCTGTCGGCTACGCCAGTCTGTCAGAGCGCCATGCCGCAGGCACTGTGCGCAATGCCCGGGACGCCAGCACGCCACTGCGCTTTGTCGAGTCGATCTATTCGTTTGGCGAGTGGGTTGGCCCGCACCGGTTGGCCCATCTTGATCAATTGCTGTGGCACGCTGAATTTGATGAAGCGCAAGGCGTGTACCGCTGCCGCAACAACTACAACCCGGAACCTACCCAGACAGAAATACCCGTTGCCAATGATGACTGGGATGCCGATGACAGCTATGACTAGAAACTCACCCCGCCACCCCTATTGCCATTCCGTTTCTCGCTTCTTCTCTTGTGCTAGGAATTGAACCATGTCGAACAACCTCAAAACCGCTTCCGTACTTGCCTTCGAACGCAAGCTCGATCCCTCCGACGCCTTGATGCACGCCGGTCAATGGACACAGCGCGATGGATCGACTCAAGCCTGGGCGCCCATTAAGCTGCGCGAAAAGTCAGTGCGCGGCACGATCTCCAATCGTCTGAAAACCAAGGATCAAGACCCCGCCAAGCTTGACGCCGCCATCGAAAACCCCAACCTGCAAACCGTGGACGTCGCTGCTCTGCCCGCCGACGCCGACACACTGCGGGTGCAATTCACTCTGCGCGTACTCGCGGGAACCGGCACGCCTTCGGCTTGCAACAGCGCTGATTACCAGGCCAAGCTGCGGCAAACCGTGGACACCTATGTGCAAGCACACGGCTATGGTGAACTCGCGCATCGCTACGCCGCCAACCTGGCCAACGGGCGCTTCCTGTGGCGCAACCGCATCGGTGCCGAAAGCGTGGAGGTGCGGGTGGCGCACCTGCAAGCGGGGCAACCGTCCACACAATGGACCTTCGATGCGCTCGCCCTGAATCTGCGCACGCTTGGCAAAACAGACGAGCAGGTGCAAGCGCTTGGTCAGTTGCTCGCCGAAGGACTGGCTGGCAAGCGCCACCTGCTCTTGCAAGTCACCGCCTTTGTGCGTCTGGGGGCTGGGCAGGAAGTGTTTCCCTCGCAGGAACTCATCATGGATCGCGGGCGCGGCGACAAGAGCAAAACGCTTTACCAAGTCGGTGAACCAGGCCAAGAAGTGGCCGCCATCCATTCACAAAAGATTGGCAACGCCATCCGCACCATCGACACCTGGTACGAAGGCGCCGACGAGCTGGGGCCAATTGCCGTCGAACCCTATGGCTCGGTCACTACACAGGGCAAGGCCTATCGCCAGCCCAGGCAAAAGCTCGACTTCTACACCTTGCTCGACGACTGGCTTCTGAAAGACAAGGCGCCGCCCGTGGAGCAGCAGCACTTCGTCATGGCCGTGCTGATCCGGGGCGGCGTGTTTGGCGAGGCGGGTTGAGCGAGGCAGCCATGACCACGCATTACCTCGACCTCACCCTGCTGCCCGATCCCGAGTTCAGCCACGCCCACCTGCTGGGCGCACTGGTCGGCAAGCTGCATCGCGCGCTGGTGCAGTTGCGCGCCGACGACATCGGCGTGAGCTTTCCGGGCCACAGCCTGCGCCCTCGCACACTCGGCAGCGTGCTGCGCCTGCATGGCCCGGAGGCCGCGCTGACCAGGCTGATGACCAGTGACTGGCTGCGCGGCATGCGCGACCACCTGCGCCAGGGCGCCATCGCCCCGGTACCGGCGGATGCGCAACACCGCGTCGTGCAGCGGCGCCAGTTCAAGACCAGTGCCGAGCGCCTGCGCCGCCGCCGCATGCGTCGCAAGGGCGAAACCGCTGAGCAAGCCGCCGCCGCCATCCCCGACAGCGTCGAGCGCCAGCCCACGCTGCCTTTCGTGCAGCTGCGCAGCGCCAGCAGCGGACAGCCGTTCGCGCTGTTCGTCGAGCATGGCCCGCTCATGGTCAACCCCACCCCAGGCTCGTTCAACACCTACGGCCTGAGCCTGCAAGCAACCGTGCCGTGGTTTTCACCCTTTTTATGATCGATCCAGAATCGTCTTTGATTTCAATGGGTTACGGATGCGGTGGCAAATAGAGGTAAGAAGGGGTTGCCACCGTTTTTCCGAGTAGCTGCAAGGAGTTAGCAGTACAGCTGTGTAGTTCGCTGCCGTGTAGGTAGCTCAGAAATACACGGCAGCGAACGCCGAAATCCCCATGGAGTTCGCTGCCGTGTAGGTAGCTCAGAAAAAGCAGGATCATTACTCTCTCCCCCAAAAATAGTTCGCTGCCGTGTAGGTAGCTCAGAAACGCATGGGTCGAGGCGATTCTGTCGGAGCACCGTTCGCTGCCGTGTAGGTAGCTCAGAAAATGATCACAATAACCCGGCGTAGCAGTCGGGTGTTCGCTGCCGTGTAGGTAGCTCAGAAATTCCCCAAGGACGATGAGGACGAGGATCAAGAGTTCGCTGCCGTGTAGGTAGCTCAGAAACTCAAGCGCATCGAGAACGACCGCGTCTGGTCCGTTCGCTGCCGTGTAGGTAGCTCAGAAAAATCACTCCATCGCCACCCAACCGGGCGGCCAGTTCGCTGCCGTGTAGGTAGCTCAGAAAGATCCGGCGGCGTCGGTGGTATTGATGGGGCAGTTCGCTGCCGTGTAGGTAGCTCAGAAAAAAGCAACCTCTTGCTTGCGCGCGAGAAACTTGTTCGCTGCCGTGTAGGTAGCTCAGAAAAGCACCTCCGGCGGCACGTCGCCGGTCCTGCCGTTCGCTGCCGTGTAGGTAGCTCAGAAAGACCCCGACCTGATGCAAGCCATGCAGCTCGTGTTCGCTGCCGTGTAGGTAGCTCAGAAAGTACCGCCCGTGAACCACGGCGAGTTGGTGCCGTTCGCTGCCGTGTAGGTAGCTCAGAAATCCCCGCCAGCGGGCCTGTCTAAGGGCCTCGTGTTCGCTGCCGTGTAGGTAGCTCAGAAAAGGCGCGTCTGCAGGCGGTCGAGGTCGGCGGTGTTCGCTGCCGTGTAGGTAGCTCAGAAAAAGAAGCCGGGCCGCCCGGCCACCACCAAGACGTTCGCTGCCGTGTAGGTAGCTCAGAAAGGCCTGGGCCTCGCCGCGGGCGCGCACGGTGCGTTCGCTGCCGTGTAGGTAGCTCAGAAAAATGGCACAAGGCGTGGTGCCGGCAAGGCGCCGTTCGCTGCCGTGTAGGTAGCTCAGAAATACGCCCAGGAGATGGGTGTGCGCCACACCCAGTTCGCTGCCGTGTAGGTAGCTCAGAAAGTGGCGCCGATCAGCAGCGAGAAGGTCATGGCGTTCGCTGCCGTGTAGGTAGCTCAGAAAACGAGGGCCAGATCCACGTGCACGACTGCGCTGTTCGCTGCCGTGTAGGTAGCTCAGAAAAGCGCGGCAATGGGGTTTGTGTCAAGGCGAGCGTTCGCTGCCGTGTAGGTAGCTCAGAAAAACTCGCCAGGATTTGAGGCAAACGACCAAAGGTTCGCTGCCGTGTAGGTAGCTCAGAAATTTATTAGGGCTGATCGAAATGAATATCCAAAGTTCGCTGCCGTGTAGGTAGCTCAGAAAGGCAAATATATGCCCGATCCTCCTCCGAATCCGTTCGCTGCCGTGTAGGTAGCTCAGAAATGACTACTGGCGGTAATGGCGTCGGTAAAACGGTTCGCTGCCGTGTAGGTAGCTCAGAAATGCAAGATTACCGTGCAGTGAGTTTCACCGACGTTCGCTGCCGTGTAGGTAGCTCAGAAATGACCGCCGACATGGGTTCGGCCAAGCCGGAAGTTCGCTGCCGTGTAGGTAGCTCAGAAAATCGCCCGCGCGCTGCTCGACGCCGCTGATCGGTTCGCTGCCGTGTAGGTAGCTCAGAAAAAAACGGGCGGTCTCAACTCCGAAGTGCAACACCGCTGGTTGATATTGAGATTTATCAGC
>JAUNUR010000069.1 GCA_030538085.1 Pseudomonadota bacterium
GTCACTGCCGTGGCCCTGCTGCCCTGCAAGCCCGACCACGCCGAGCGCAGCGTGCCGCTGGGTGGCGAGCCGACCACGCTGGCCGTCAGCGGCTGTGAAGCTGGCGGTGCCACCTTTGCGCTGATGGCGGCCAAGCTGCCCGCCGGCCGCGCGCCTGACGAGTTGCTGGCCGGCTGGCAGCAGGCCACGCTGGCCAACATGCGCGCCACTGGCACGCCGGCCCGGCAGCCCTTTCACCCACCCAGGGGCCTGCCGCTGCCCCACGCCGAACGCGTGGTGGCCGAAGGCCAGCAGGCCGATGGCCGTGCCGTGGTGGCGCAGGCGGTGTGGACGGCGCGGGCCGCCGAAGGCGGCGGCACCGAACTGCTGCACGCCGTGATGTACGCCGCCAAGCCGCAGCCTGCGGTGGCCGACGCTTTTTTTGAAGGCATCAAGTGGCCCTGACCCCGCAGACCGAGACGCTGCCGCGCCGCGCCGCCGTGGCGGTGTTCCTGGCCTTTGCGCTGGCCTACTTCATCTCGGCGCTGCTGCGCGCCGTCACCGCCACGTTGTCGCCGGTGCTGACGGACGAGTTCAGCCTGCACGCGCGTGACCTGGGCCTGCTGGCGGGTGGCTACTTCCTCGGCTTTGCCGCCATGCAATTGCCGCTGGGCAGCTGGCTGGACCGGCATGGGCCCAAGAAGGTGATCCTGGGCCTGCTGACGGTGGCGGTGGCGGGCTGCGCCGTGTTTGCCATGGCCGGCGGGTTCAGCGGCCTGATGGCGGCGCGCGTGCTGATGGGCGTGGGCGTGGCCGCCTGCCTGATGGCGCCGCTGACGGGCTACCGCCGCTGGTTCGACGCCGGCACGCAACTGCGCGCCAACGCCTGGATGCTGATGACCGGCTCGCTGGGCATGCTGGCATCCACCCTGCCGGTGCAATGGCTGCTGCCGGTGGTGGGCTGGCGCGCGCTGTTCTGGGGGCTGGCGGTGCTGGTGGTGGTGGCCATGGCGGTGATCGTGTGGATCGTGCCGCGCTGGCGCGTGCTTGCTCCGCAAAACATAGCTGCTGGCGCAGATGAGGCGGGCGCTGAAGCCCAAAAAAGCTCTTATGCCGACATCGCCCGCAACGCTTACTTCCGGCGCGCCTCGCCGCTGGGCGCGGTGTGCTTCGGCGGCATGGTGGCCATCCAGTCGCTGTGGGCCGGGCCGTGGATGACGCGCGTGGGTGGCAGCACGCCGCTGCAGGCGGCCACGGGGCTGTTCTGGCTCAACCTGGGCATGCTGCTCACGTTCTGGAGCTGGGGCCTGCTGCTGCCGCGCATGGCGGCGCGCGGCATCTCGGTCGACAGCCTGGTGGCGCGCATCCAGCCGTTCAGCTTCGTGGTGCTGGCGGCGCTGGTGGCGGCGGGCCCCGCGCTGGGTGGCTGGAGCTTCGTCCTGCTGGCGCTGTACTGCATGCTCACCACGCCGTCGGCGCAGGTGCAGCCGGTGGTGGCCATGGCGTTTCCGCAGCACCTGGCGGGGCGCGCGCTGTCGGCCTACAACCTGGTGATCTTCCTCGGCATCTTCTTCGTGCAATGGGGCATTGGGCTGGGGGCGGACGCGTTCGAGTCGCTCGGCTGGTCGGCGGCCGATGCATTGCGCGGCGCCATGGGCGTGTTCGGCGCCATCAGCGCGGCGTGCTGGGCGCGTTTCGTGTGGGCCGGCCGCGGATAATGGCGGGCGTGAACAACGCCGTATTGCTGATCGCCCACGCCCCGCTGGCCAGCGCCCTGCGCGAAGCGGCACTGCACGTGTTCCCCGATGCAGCCGCCGACATCGGCGCGCTCGACGTGCAGGCCAGCGCCGCGCCCGATGACACGCTGGCCCAGGCCCAGGCCGCCCGCGCGGGGCTGGGCGCGCGCCCCGTGTTGGTGCTGGCCGACTGCTTTGGCGCCACGCCTTGCAACGTGGCGCAGCGCCTGGTGGTCGACGGCGACCTGCGCCTGATCGCCGGCGCCAGCCTGCCCATGCTGCTGCGCGCCGTCACCTACCGTGCCGAGCCGCTGGACGACATGGCCCAGCGCGCGCTGGCCGGTGGCGTACAGGGCGCCATGCCACTGGGCGGCGGCGCGCCACAGAACCAGCCCCGAAGAGCTTCGAATGATCAAGAACGACACGACCATCAGCAATAAGCTGGGCCTGCACGCCCGCGCCTCGGCCAAGCTCACCAAGCTGGCGGGCAGTTTTCCGTGCGAGGTGTGGATGAGCCGCGGCGAGCGCCGCGTGAACGCCAAGAGCATCATGGGCGTGATGATGCTGGCCGCCGGCATCGGCAGCACCGTCACCCTGGAGACCGACGGCGAGCAGGAGCAAGAGGCGATGGATGCGCTGCTGGCGCTGATCAACGACAAATTCGGAGAAGGCGAGTAGATCGCCCGCTGAAAGCATGCCGAAACGCATCAGTCGCAATGGCCGGGCCGCGAGGCTGAACGAGCAGGCAAATGCCTGCAAGAATGGTGGCGACGAGGCAGCCGCGCTCGATCTTTATGCGCAGGCCGCGCGCGTGCAGCCCTTGTGGGCCGCGCCATGGTTCAACATCGGGTTGATTCACAAGTATCGCGGCGACTGGGCGGCTTCGCTGTCGGCCAACCAGGAGGCGCTGCGGCGCGATCCCGAGCATGAAGGAGCGATCTGGAATGCGGGTATCGCCGCCACCGCGCTGGGCCAGTGGCGCCTGGCCCGTGCCATGTGGCGGCGTTACGGCATCGACATGGCCGACAGCGATGCGCCCTGCGACATGGGCGCCAGCCTGACGCCGATCCGCGTCAACCCACGCGAAGCGCCCGAGGTGCTGTGGGCCGACCGCATCGACCCGGCGCGGGCCATCATCCGCTCGATACCCACCGAAGCCGCGCAGCGCCGCTACGGCGACCTGCTGCTGCACGATGGCGCGCCCAATGGCTATCGGCGACTGCATGGTCAGGAAATGGCCGTCTTCGACGAGCTTCAGGTGCTGGCCCCCTCGGCCTTCGCTACGTGGGAGCTGCAGGTCGAAGGCCTGGACGCCGAACAGGCGGATGCGCTGGCGCAGCGCTTCACCGACGCCGACGTGCCGGCCGAGAACTGGAGCACCAGCCTGCACCTGCTTTGCCGCGCCTGCTCCGAGGGGCGTCCGGACGACGACCCGGGCCACGCCCATCCACCGGCGACGGGAGCCGCCGACGCGGTGGTTACGCTGGGGCTCGCGCTGCACGATTCGGCCGATGCGGCGGGCACGGTCAACGCGCTGATGGCCGCGATGCCGGGCGCGCGCGTGCGCGGTCTGCGCTGCGTGTTGCCAGCGGTTGGGGCTGGGGCGCCGGCATGACGTTTTCCATCCACGGCATCCCCGTCGCCCGCGGCATCGCCATCGGGCGGGCGGTGCTGGTGGCGTCCAGCCGGGTGGACGTGGCGCACTACTTCATTCAGCCCGAGGAGGTGCGCGCCGAAATCGAGCGCCTGGGCGTGGCGCGCGATGCCGTGGTTGACGAGCTGCAGCGCATGCAGTCCGACATGCCCAAGGACATGCCGCCCGAGCTGGGCGCCATGCTCGACGTGCACCTGATGTTGCTGCAGGATGACAGCCTGGCTTACGAAATCCGCCGCTGGATCAAGGAGCGCCTGTACAACGCCGAGTGGGCGCTGGTCAGCCAGCTGGAGGTGGTGGTGCGCCAGTTCGAGGAGATGGAAGACGACTACCTGCGCGAGCGCAAGGCCGATCTGGAGCAGGTGATCGAGCGCGTGATCCGCCGCCTCAAGGGCGCCGCCGCGCCCGTGGCCGCGCCGCCGCCGCGTCCCGCGCGCCAGCACGACCTGTTGCTGGACGACACGCTGGACGTGCCGCTGGTGCTGGTGGCGCACGATTTGTCGCCCGCCGACATGCTGCAGTTCAAGAAAAGCGTGTTCGCCGGCTTCGTGACCGACGTGGGCGGCAAGACGAGCCATACCGCCATCGTGGCGCGCAGCATGGACATTCCCGCCGTGGTGGGCGCGCGCTCGGCCAGCCAGCTCGTGCGGCAGGACGATTGGGTCATCATCGACGGCGATGCGGGGGTGATGATCGTCGACCCCTCGCCCATCATCCTGGCCGAATACGGCTTCAAGCAGCGCCAGGGCGAGCTGGAGCGCGGGCGCCTGGCGCGGCTGAAGAACACGCCCGCCGTCACGCTGGATGGGCAGAAAATCGAACTGCTGGCCAACATCGAGCAGCCCGGCGACACCGAAGCCGCCGTGGCCGTGGGCGCCGTGGGCGTGGGGCTGTTTCGCACTGAATTCCTGTTCATGGGCCGCGCGGGCCAGTTGCCCGACGAGGAGGAGCAATACGCCGCCTACCGCGCTGCCGTGGAGGGCATGCACGGCATGCCGATGACGATTCGCACCATCGACATCGGCGCCGACAAGCCGCTGGACGACCGCCGCCCCGACACGCACCTGAACCCCGCGCTGGGCCTGCGCGCCATCCGCTGGAGCCTGTCGGAGCCGGCCATGTTCCTCACGCAGTTGCGCGCCATCCTGCGCGCGGCGGCGCACGGGCAGGTGCACCTGCTGATCCCCATGCTGGCGCACGCCAGCGAAATCCGACAAACGCTGGAGCTGCTTGACCGCGCGCGCGCGCAGCTCGACGCGCGCGGCGCCGTGCATGGGCGGGTGTTGCTGGGCGCGATGATCGAGATACCCGCCGCCGCGCTGCAATTGCGGCTGTTTCTGCGCCATTTCGACTTCCTGTCGATCGGCACCAACGACCTGATCCAGTACACACTGGCCATCGACCGCGCCGACGAATCGGTGGCGCACCTGTACGACCAGTTGCACCCCGCGGTGCTGCGCCTGATCGCCGACACCATTGCCGAAGGCGCGCGCCAGGGCAAGATGGTGGCCGTGTGCGGCGAGATGGCCGGCGACCCCGAGATGACGCGCCTGCTGCTGGGGCTGGGGCTGCGCAGCTTCTCGATGCACCCGTCGCAGATCCTGCAGGTCAAGCAGGAAGTGCTGCGCGCCGATGCCGGCAAGCTCAGCGACTGGGCGCGGGCGGTACTGGAAAGCGACGAGCCGGCGCGATTGCTGGCTGGCGAGTGAAGGCGGCGTTCGCCGACCGCGTTCAGGTTCAAGCGAAAAGCAGGAAAACTGCCGAAAGATACCCCGCTTGCCCGCCGCCAACGCGAGAGCGCGCCGAGTTCGACTACAGTCACGTCGCGCGCCGTTTCTAGGTTCAAACATGCTTGAGTGGCAACGCATGCGGCTTCCCGTCTCCGTGGGCGCGGGCTTGCCCGCGATGGCGGCGGTGGTATCAGGCGTGGCGTTCATCGCGGCCAAGGCCGCTTCCACGGGCAGCGGTATCCCGGACTTCTGGATAATCGAGCAAACATACTCAGGAGACACACATCATGCAAAGCGAAGTTCGCGTCATCCAAGACGAGCGCACCGAATGGCGGTTCGACCTTGATTCCGCCACCTCCATGGGCAACGCCGAAGCGCGCGACTGGCTCGACGCACAGTTCACCCAGCTGGGCAGCGAGCCCCTGCGCCCCACCGGCAAGCTGCTGCTGGCCGACAAGGTGCTGGTGGTGGCGCGCGACGCTGGCGCGCGGCTGCTGAGCGATCCGCAATGGGGCCCCAGCTTTGCCCGCGCCGCCAGCGCCGCGCTGGCAAAGCCGGTGGTGCGCATTGATCTGGGCGCGATGACGGTGTCGTATTGACGCCTGAGGCCTGATGTCTGGCAGCGGACTCAAGGCCGCTGCGGAAGCGCCCATCCCTGATGAGCATGCGCGGGAAACCGCCATGCGGGCAGGGCGCTCGAATGTCTAATGCCACTTCAAAACGTCAATAACCGTCATCCCGTCTTTTGCGTTCAAGACGATGACGAATGACCGCGGCTGGCGCCGCATGACAAATGACGAATGGCTTCCTTGTTCCCCTCGTCATTGCGGCGAAGGCCGCAATCCATGTGGCGTTCACCTGGACACGGCGTTGACTTTCGGACACCGTGTGGATTGCGGCCTTCGCCGCAATGACGGGAGGGGATGAATGCGTTGCGCGCTGCTTCGAGGTGCGCCAACCTGCCGGGCCGTTGCTTTGGCGCGTCCTCCGCGTGCAGCGGCGGGTCGGTCAAGCTTCCACGCTCGCCAAGTCCTTGAAAGGCCGTTTTTGCGTTCAGAGCGATGACAAATGACCGCGGCTGGCGCCGCATGACAAATGACGAATTCGCCATTTGTCATCTGTCATGTTGAAAGCCCATGCGTATGCGCGCGCTCATGCGAAACGGCATTCTCCACTTTGAAGATCCACGAGGATCACGCCTGGCCCATCCAGGACACTCCCGTTTTTTGAGTATTCAACGATCACCGACCACTTTGCGTGGGTCTTTCGGTTGTTGCAACGGGGTGAAAGCGGATCGGGATTGGCCTCGATGCATTTCCAGTCCCAGCCCTTCTGGTTCCGAGACGCGAGGAATGACTCGGCCAGAGCCAATGCCTTGGCCTTGGCTTCCGGGTTTCCAATGCGCATGGCTAAGGCCTGGTTGAGAGCATGTCCAGCAACTTGCCGTGGACACCGCCAAAACCGCCATTGCTCATGCACAGCAGGTGGTCGCCCGGGCGCACCGCGCCGATGACTTGCTGCACGATCTCGTCCACGCTGGTGGCCACTCGCGCACGGGCGCCCATCGGCGCCAGCGCGGCGGCGGCATCCCAGTCCAGCCCGCCGGTGTGGCAAAAACTCAGGTCAGCCTGCTCCAGTGACCAGGGCAGTTGCGCCTTCATGGTGCCCAGCTTCATCGTGTTGCTGCGCGGCTCGAAGATGGCGAGGATGCGCTCACTTCTCTTACCCGCCGCATCCAGCTGACGGCGCAGGCCGTCCACGGTGGTGCGTATCGCCGTGGGGTGGTGCGCGAAGTCGTCGTACACCGTGATCTCGGCGCCGCCCGACCGCGCCACGCGGCCGCGCACCTCCATGCGGCGGCGCACGTTCCGGAAGGTCGCCAGCGCCGCGCAGGCATCGGCTGGCGCCACGTCCACGTGCTCGGCGGCGGCAATGGCCGCCAGCGCGTTGAGCTGGTTGTGCGTGCCCGACAACTCCCAGCGCACGCGGCCCACGGCGCGCCCAGCCTGCTGCACCTCGAAGTCCGAGGCCTCGCCGTGGGCGGTGAAGTCGCTCACCGCCGCGCCGAAGCTGCGCTGCTCGCTCCAGCAGCCCTGCGCCAGCACGCGCTGCAGGCTCTCTTCCAGCCCGTTGACCACCACGCGGCCCGAAGGCGGCACGGTGCGCACCAGGTGGTGAAACTGCCGCTCGATGGCTGCCAGATCGTCGAAGATGTCCGCGTGGTCGAATTCCAGGTTGTTCAGCACCGCCGTGCGCGGGCGGTAGTGCACGAATTTGCTGCGCTTGTCGAAAAAGGCGGTGTCGTACTCGTCGGCCTCAATCACGAACAGCGGACTCGGTTGATTGGCCGCGCGCTGACCGATGCGTGCCGAGATGCCAAAGTTGAGCGGTACGCCACCGACGAGAAACCCGGGCGCGAGGCTCGCGCTCTCCAGAATCCACGCCAGCATCGACGTGGTGGTGGTCTTGCCGTGCGTGCCCGCCACCGCCATCACATGCCGGCCTTGCAGCACGTTCTCCAGCAGCCACTGCGGGCCGCTGATGTAGGGCGCGCCGGCGTCGAGGATGGCTTCCATCAGCGGAAATTTCGGCGAACCATCCGCCAGCCGCGCGCGGCTGACCACGTTGCCGATCACGAACACGTCGGGCTTCAGCGCCATCTGGTCGGCGCCGTAGCCCTCGATCAGCTCAATGCCCAGCGCGCGCAACTGGTCGCTCATGGGCGGGTACACGCCCGCGTCACAGCCGGTGACGGTGTGGCCCGCCTCGCGCGCCAACGCGGCCACGCCGCCCATGAAGGTGCCGCAAATGCCCAGAATGTGAATATGCATGGGGCCGGATTCTACGGGCGAACTTCAAGCCTTTCAGCCTTGAGCCACCGTGGAATGTGCGAGGGCAGCTATTCAAAATATAGTGATTGACTGGCTCCCGTGGCTAGTATGCGAAGGGCCTTCCAGTGTCATTGCCGGCACCGTGCACGGTGGCGCGACAACAAGGCAGAATCGTCCGCATGGAAACCCTGACGCACGAAATGGCCGCGCACGCCGCGCGCCTGGTGGTGGAAGAGGGGCTGGATTACGGCGCTGCCAAGCGCCGCGCGCTGAAGGCCATGGGGGTGCCGCCGCGCACCGCCCTGCCGGACAACGATCTGGTGGAGTCCGAGGTGCGGGCCTATCTGGCGCTGTTCCATGCCGACACGCAGCCGGGCGAGTTGGCCGCGCTGCGCCGGCTGGCGCTGGTGTGGATGGAGCGGCTGGCCGAGTTTCGGCCCCACATTGCCGGCGCGGTGTGGAACGGCACGGCGACGCGGCTGTCGGACATTTATTTACAGTTGTTCTGCGACGACCCGAAGTCGGCCGAGATCGCGCTGATCGACCACCGGGTGGATTACCAGCCGCGCAGCGTGACCGGCTTCAACGGTGCGCGGGTCGATGCGCTGAGTTTTTCCAGCCACTGCGCCGAGCTGGGTGAGCCGATAGGTGTGCACCTGATGATTCACGACCACGACGATTTGCGCGGCGCGCTGAAGCCCGGGCGCCAGGGACACTCCCTGCGTGGCGACCACCGGGCGCTGGCGCAGCGACTGCACGAGGACGAACCCACATGAACGCATCCCACGACCAACCGACGCCGCCTCTGGCAGCGCCCACGGCGACACCACGGATGGGCCGGCGCCGGGCGGTCGCCGTGCTGGCCGCCGCCGGGGCCGGCGCATTGCACGGCTGCCGTTGGCTTGAGCCGGACGAACCGGACACCAGTGGTTTCTGGAGCCGCAGCTTTGTTGCGTCCGATGGCAGCACGCTGGCGCTGGCGCCGCTGCGCGGACGCCCGTTGCTGGTCAACTTCTGGGCCACGTGGTGTCCGCCCTGTATTGAGGAATTGCCGTTATTGAGCAGCTTCTATAACGAAAACAAGGCCAACGGCTGGCAATTGCTGGGTTTGGCGGTTGATCGGGTGGAGCCGGTGACGCGCTTCCTGGCGAAGACACCAGTGAGTTTTCCAATGGCGCTGGCGGGCCTGGACGGGGTGGAGTTGACGCGCGAGTTGGGCAATGCGGCGGGTGGCTTGCCGTTCAGCGTGCTGTTCGACGCCAGTGGCCAGCTTCGGGCGCGCAAGCTGGGCCAATTGCGCGAGCATGACTTGGCGGCTTGGCGAAAGCAATGGAGCGTGGCCTGAGCGCGGATGGCGCCAAAAAAAGAAATTCAGTGGAATTGGCTTCAATTCGGGGTGAATTGAAGCCAATTTGAGGTAGATTTGCCCCCACTCCCAAAAATTGGATGGTTTTGCAATGGATTTGCGCAAACTCAAGACGCTGATCGACCTGGTTTCCGAGTCGAACGTGTCGGAACTGGAAATCACCGAGGCCGAGGGCAAGGTGCGCATCGTCAAGGGCGCGCCGCCCGCGCCCGCGCAGGTGGTGTATGCGCCCGTGGCGCCGCCGGTGGCGGCCCCCGTGGCCGCGCCGGTGACCACGGCCGCGTCGGCTGCGGCGGTGGTGGTCGAGGCTCCCGCCGAGGAGCAGGCGGGCTTCGTGGTCAAGTCGCCCATGGTGGGCACTTTTTACCGCGCCTCCAGCCCGGGCGCCAAGCCTTTTGTCGAGGTGGGTCAGCAGGTCAAGGAGGGCGACACGCTGTGCATCATCGAGGCGATGAAGATCCTCAACGAGATCGACGCCGAAAAGGCCGGCACCGTCAAGAAGATTCTGGGTGAAAACGGCCAGGCGGTGGAATACGGTCAGCCGCTGTTCGTGATCGAATGATGCAACCCCCTGAGCGGCTGGCGCCGCTTTCCCCCGCTCTCGCGGCGCTGCGCGCCTTGGGAAGGGGGCAACGCCGATGCCCGACGCAGGTCCGGGCATGGTGTTCGCTGGCATGGCCTGCTTCGCCAGGCGCCGCGCTGGCTTGATGGATGACTAACATGTTCAAGAAAATTCTGGTCGCCAACCGCGGAGAGATCGCCCTGCGCGTGCAGCGCGCCTGCCGCGAACTGGGCATCAAGGCCGTGATGGTCTATTCCGAGGCCGACAAGGACGCCAAGTACATCAAGCTGGCCGACGAGGCGGTGTGCATTGGCCCGGCGCCATCGGGCCAGAGCTACCTCAACATGCCGGCCATCATTTCGGCCGCCGAGGTGACGGACGCCGAGGCCATTCACCCCGGCTACGGCTTTCTGGCCGAGAACGCCGACTTCGCCGAGCGGGTCGAGCGCAGCGGCTTCCAGTTCATTGGGCCCAGTCCCGAGTCGATCCGCATCATGGGCGACAAGGTGTCGGCCAAGCAGGCCATGATCAAGGCCGGCGTGCCCTGCGTGCCTGGCTCCGACGGCGAGCTGCCCGACGAGCCGGCGGCCATCAAGCGCATCGCCAAGGCCATTGGCTACCCGGTCATCATCAAGGCCGCGGGCGGCGGCGGCGGGCGCGGCATGCGCGTGGTGCACACCGAAGCGGCGCTGCTGGCCGCTGTGCAGACCACCAAATCCGAGGCGGCGGCGGCGTTCAACAACCCGGCGGTGTACATGGAGAAGTTTCTCCAGAACCCGCGTCACATCGAGATCCAGATCCTGGCCGACAAGCACCGCAACGCGGTCTATCTGGGCGAGCGCGACTGCTCGATGCAGCGGCGCCACCAGAAAGTGATCGAGGAGGGGCCGGCGCCCGGCATTCCGCGCCGCCTGATCGACCGCATCGGCGAGCGCTGCGTGGCCGCCTGCAAGAAGATCGGCTATCGCGGCGCGGGCACCTTCGAGTTCCTGTACGAAAACGGCGAGTTCTATTTCATCGAGATGAACACCCGCGTGCAGGTGGAGCACCCGGTGACCGAGTGGATCACCGGCATCGACATCGTGCGCACGCAGATCATGGTGGCGGCGGGCGAGAAGCTGCCGTTCACGCAGCGGCAGATTCAGATCAAGGGCCATGCCATCGAGTGCCGCATCAACGCCGAGGATCCGTTCAAGTTCACGCCCTCGCCGGGCCGCATCACTTACTGGCACCCGCCGGGCGGGCCGGGCGTGCGCGTGGACTCGCACGTGTACGACAACTACTTCGTGCCGCCCAACTACGACAGCATGATCGGCAAGATCATCGTCTACGGCGACACGCGCGAGCAGGCCATCGCCCGCATGCAGACCGCGTTGTCCGAAACGCTGGTGGAAGGCATCCACAGCAACATTCCTCTGCACCGCGAGCTGATGGTGGACGCCAAGTTCATGGAGGGCGGCACCAACATCCACTATCTGGAGAAGTGGTTGAGCGAGCGCCAGAGGTGATGAATTTCCCTCTGAGTCGCCTGCGGCGCCTTCCCCCTGAGAGGAGCAACGCCAGTCGCCGGCACAGGTTCGGCGACGGCGTTCGCAGGTGACCTGCTCCACGACCTCTGGGTGGGCTTGCTGCGCAGCCTTGGTACTGATTTCAAATCGTCTCCAATCCTTGTGTATCAATCGCGAGCAGCTATCTTTTTGAAAGCAATGAAGCCGTCATGTTCGAGTTGCGTCTGATTTGCCCCGAGGACCGGGTCGAACCGCTGTCTGATGCGCTGGAGGCGCTGGAGGCGCTGAGCGTGTCGGTGGAGGATGCGGACGCCGATACCGATGCCGAGCGCGCGCTGTTCGGCGAGCCTGGCCTGCCACCGCCGGCGCAGAGCTGGTCGCGCTCGCGCATGGTGGCCCTGTTCGGTGACGAGGCGCAGGCGCGCGATGCCGCCCGGCTGCTGGCGTTGCAGGATTTCTGGCAGGGCTGCGAGGTGGCGTCGATCGTGCCCGTGCCGGAGCAGGACTGGGTGCGCCTGACGCAGTCGCAGTTCGAGCCCGTGCCCATCACCCACAATTTCTGGATCGTGCCGACCTGGCACGAGGTGCCCGCGGGCGCCACCGAAGTGATCCGTCTCGACCCCGGCCTGGCTTTCGGCACCGGCACGCACCCGACCACGCGCATGTGCCTGCGCTGGATCGCGGCCAACCCGCCGCAGGGCCAGCGCGTGCTGGACTATGGCTGCGGTTCGGGCATTCTGGCCATTGGCGCCGTGCTGCACGGCGCGGCCAGCGTGGATGCGGTGGATATTGACCCCGCCGCCGTGCAGGCCACGCAAGACAACGCCGCCGCCAATGGCGTGCGACTGATGGCTGGCCTGCCGGATCGGGCCAGCGGTGAATACGGCACCGTGCTGGCCAATATTCTGGCCACGCCGCTCAAGGTGCTGGCACCGCTGCTGGCCGGCCACGTGGCGCCCGGTGGCGCGCTGGTGCTGGCGGGTGTGCTGGAGCGCCAGACGGCTGAGTTGCAGCAGGCCTACGCGCCCTGGCTGCCGCTGGAGGTGGCCGACACCGAGGACGGCTGGGTGCTGCTGGTGGCGCGCCGCGCCTGAGAGGTTGTCCTCAAACTCCTCGCGCCGCGCTTGTCGCCGGTTTCGGGCGCCCTGCGGCGTTGCATTCCTTGCCAATAGCACAAGCTATTGGCCGCGAGATGCGCCTTGCAGGACACCCGATCCGGGGCAATCGCTTACCGCGATGAATTTGAAGACAGCCTCTGATGCTGTTTTGCGTTTGAAACGATGATTTTTTACGCATGACGGAATGACTTCGCCGCTGCGCGGCATCAATGACGAAATGACGTTGGCTGCGGCAACGCACTTGGTACCCCATGGTGCCATGGCGGCGCAGCCGCTGTTTCCGGTCTGCGCCGACGTTGAAGCGCAGCAAGATCATTGCGTCATCGCCTTCCGCGTGAGCTGCCGTCGGCTTGAGTGCGAATCCGCATGAGAGGGTCAACGCTGGCGGCTGGCGCGGGTCCGGCCGCGGCATTCTGGCGTGGCTTGATTCGCGGCCTCCTGTTTTGGACTTTGCGCGAGTCCGTCGCTGTGTGCCGCGCCGCCATCGGGGCGACGGCGCGCTTTCACGTTTCGAAATTTCCGGGGCGGCGTACCAGGTTCAGCCGCTTGATCAGGCTGGATGTGTCCCAGCGGCCGCCGCCCATTTGCTGTACGTCGGCGTAGAACTGATCGACCAGCGCGGTGACGGGCAGGCGGGCACCGTTGCGCCTGGCCTCGTCAAGTACCAGACCCAGGTCCTTGCGCATCCAGTCCACCGCGAAGCCGAAGTCGAACTGGTCCCGCGCCATGGTGGGGCCGCGGTGGTCGAGCTGCCAGCTCTGCGCCGCGCCCTTGCCGATGACGCCCAGCACCCGCTCCATGTCCAGCCCCGCGCGCTGGCCGAAGGCGATGGCTTCCGACAAGCCCTGCAGCAGCCCGCCAATGCAGATCTGGTTGACCATCTTGGTCAACTGGCCGGCGCCGCTGGGACCCATCAGCGTGAAGGCGCGCGAGAACGCCATGGCGATGGGCCGGACGGTGTCGAACGCGGCCTGATCGCCGCCGCACATCACGGTGAGCTGGCCGTTCTGCGCGCCTGCCTGGCCGCCCGAGACCGGCGCGTCGATGAAGCGCAGGCCGCGCGCGCGCGCCTCGGCATCCAGCTCGCGCGCCACGGTGGCCGAGGCCGTGGTGTGGTCGACGAAGATAGCGCTGGGCGCCATGCCGGCGAAGGCGCCGTGGTCGCCCAGCACGACCTGGCGCAGGTCGTCGTCGTTACCGACGCAGCAGAACACGATGTCGGCACCTGCCGCGGCCAGCTTCGGTGTTTCGGCACTTTTGACCCTGCCAGTGCTTGCCAGTTGGGCGCAAAACGCTTCCGATTTTGCAGCGGTGCGGTTGTAGACCGTGACCGTGTGACCCGCCAGCGCCAGGTGCCCGGCCATGGGGTAGCCCATGACGCCCAGGCCCAGGAAGGCCACCTGGCGCGGTGCCGTGGGTTCGTAGGTCTTGGCGTTGATGGTGGTGTTCATGGAGAGAGGAGCGTCAGGGTCGATGAAGGAAACGGCGCCGCGAAAATGAAAACGGGTGCCGCGAAAGCAGCCGTCATTTTCAACCATCAGGTGGCCGCGGAGCAGGCCATGCCAGCGCCCGCCCGAGCCGGGGTTCCCCTGGCGACCAGTGGTGTCCCCCTCCGGGGGAAGGCGCCGTAGGCGACTCAGGGGGAGCAGTTTCTACACTATTTGCAAGTGCTCGGTGCCGGCGCTCAAGTCCTGTGCCTTGGCGCGCTTACTGGTCAGCTTGATCTGCAGGCGCAGGTCGTTGGCCGAGTCGGCGTTGCGCAGCGCGTCTTCGTAGGTGATCAGGTTGGCCTCGAAAGCGTCGAACAGCGCCTGGTCGAAGGTCTGCATGCCCAGCTCGCGGCTTTTCTTCATGATTTCCTTGATCTCACCCACCTCGCCCTTGAAGATCAGGTCGGAAATCAGGGGCGAGTTCAGCATGACCTCGACCACGGCGGTGCGGCCCTTGCCCTCTTGCCTGGGAATCAGGCGCTGCGAAATCAGCGAACGCAGGTTGAGCGACAAGTCCATCAGCAGTTGCTGGCGGCGCTCTTCGGGGAAGAAGTTGATGATGCGGTCCAGCGCCTGGTTGGCCGAGTTGGCGTGCAGCGTGGCCAGGCACAGGTGGCCGGTTTCGGCGAAGGCCACGGCGTGCTCCATGGTCTCGCGGTCGCGGATCTCGCCCATCAGGATAACGTCGGGCGCCTGGCGCAGCGTGTTTTTCAGCGCGGCTTCCCAGTCCTCGGTGTCCAGGCCCACCTCGCGCTGGGTGACGATGCAGCTCTTGTGCGGGTGCACGAATTCGACCGGGTCCTCGATCGTGATGATGTGGCCCTGGCTGTTGGTGTTGCGCCAGTCCACCATGGCGGCCAGCGTGGTCGATTTGCCCGAGCCGGTGGCGCCCACCAGAATGGTCAGACCACGCTTGGACATGGCGACGTCCTTGAGGATTTGCGGCATGCCCAGGTTGTCGATGGTGGGCAGGTCTTGCGGAATCACCCGCAGCACCATGCCCACGTGGCCCTGCTGCACGAAGGCGTTGCAGCGGAAGCGCCCGATGCCGGCGGGGCTGATGGCGAAGTTGCACTCCTTGGTGCGCTCGAACTCGGCCGCCTGCTTGTCGTTCATGACCGAGCGCACCAGCGCCAGCGTGTGCGCCGAACTCAGGTTCTGCGACGACACCTTGGTCACCTTGCCGTCGACCTTGATGGCGGGCGGGAAGTCGGCCGTGATGAACAGGTCGCTGCCCTTGCGCGTGAGCATGAGCTTCAGCAGGTCGTTGATGAATTTACTGGCCTGATCACGTTCCATGATGTTGAGCGTTGAGCGTTGAGCGTGATTCTCGTCGGTTCCCGCTCAACGCCAAGCGCTGAGCGCGGAACCTTCCGGATCAGCCGGGGAAGTTCTCGGGAATCTTGGCCTTGCTGCGTGCCTCGGCGGCGCTGATGACGTTGCGCTTGACCAGCTCGGTCAGGTTCTGGTCGAGCGTCTGCATGCCCATGCTGTTGCCGGTCTGGATGGACGAATACATCTGCGCCACCTTGGCCTCGCGGATCAGGTTGCGGATGGCGGGCGTGCCCAGCATGATCTCGTGCGCGGCCACGCGGCCGCTGCCGTCCTTGGTTCTGCAAAGGGTCTGCGAGATCACGGCTTGCAATGATTCGGACAGCATGGCGCGGATCATTTCCTTCTCCTCGCCGGGGAACACGTCGATGACGCGGTCGATGGTCTTGGCGGCCGACGAGGTGTGCAGCGTGCCGAACACCAGGTGGCCGGTTTCGGCGGCGGTCATGGCCAGGCGAATGGTTTCCAGGTCGCGCAACTCGCCCACCAGGATGGCGTCGGGGTCTTCGCGCAGGGCGGAGCGCAGCGCGTTGGAGAAGGAGTGCGTCATCGGCCCCACTTCGCGCTGGTTGATCAGGCACTTCTTGGATTCGTGCACGAATTCGATCGGGTCTTCCACCGTCAGCACGTGGGCGTAGTTGGTCTCGTTCAGGTGGTTGATCATGGCTGCCAGCGTGGTCGACTTGCCTGAGCCGGTGGGGCCGGTCACCAGCACCAGGCCGCGCGGCTTGAGCGACAGCTCGGCGAAAATCTTGGGCGTGTTGAGCTGCTCCAGCGTCAGAATCTTGCTGGGAATCGTGCGCAGCACCCCCGCCGCCCCGCGGTTCTGGTTGAAAGCGTTGACCCGGAAGCGCGCCAGGCCCTCGATCTCGAACGAGAAATCGACTTCCAGGTTTTCCTCGTACACCTTGCGCTGGGTGTCGTTCATGATGTCGTAGAGCATCGCGAACACCTGCTTGTGGTCGAGCGGATCCACGTTCAGGCGACGCACGTCGCCGTGCACGCGGATCATGGGCGGCAGCCCGGCGGAAAGGTGCAGGTCGGAGGCCTTGTTCTTGACGCTGAAAGCCAGCAATTGCGTGATGTCCACGGCGTGTCCTGAAAGGTCGAGGGAAAAGCGGAGCCGGTTTGGTAGGCTGCGGGCATTATGACGATGATCGACGGCAATCTCCAAACCGTGCGTGATCGGATTGCCACGGCGTGCAGTTCGGCTGGCCGGCACGTGGAAGATGTCACGCTGCTGGCGGTGTCCAAAACTTTCGGCCCCGAGGTGGTGCGTGTTGCTCACGTGGCCGGCCAGCGCGCCTTTGGCGAGAACTATATTCAGGAGGGCCTTGGCAAGATCGCCGCGCTGAACGGTTTGCCGGACATCGAGTGGCACTGCATCGGCCCGATCCAGAGCAACAAGACGCGCCCGGTGGCCGAGCATTTTGACTGGGCGCACACGGTGGATCGGCTGAAAATCGCCGAGCGCCTGTCGGCCCAGCGGCCCGAGGGGCGGGCGCCGCTGAACGTGTGTATCCAGGTCAACATCGACGGCGGTCTGGCCAAGTCCGGCGTGGCGCCACACGAAGCGTTGGCACTGGCACGTGCGGTGGCGGCACTGCCGCGCCTGCGCTTGCGCGGGTTGATGACGATTCCCGAACCCGTTCCTGATTTCGAAGCTGCTCGCGCGGTGCACATGCGCGCCAAGGCGCTTTTCGATCAGATGAATGCCCAGGGGCTGGCGCTGGATACCCTGTCCATGGGCATGAGCGCCGATCTGGAGGCGGCCATCGCTGCCGGCTCGACGATGGTGCGGGTGGGCACGGCGATTTTCGGCGCGCGTTCATGACGAAATGACCTCGGCCCGCGGCCTTGGATGACGGCGCTGTGCGCCATGAACGGCGCGGCGGAGCTTCATTTCGTCATCGACGCCGCGCCAGCGGCGAGGTCATTCGCGCTCAGCGAAATATCACCGTGCGCTGGCCATTGAGCAGCACCCGGTGCTCGCCGTGCCACTTCACGGCGCGCGCCAGCACCTGGCTTTCGGTGTCGCGGCCGATGGCCGTGAGGTCTTTCACCGTCAGGCTGTGGTCCACGCGCGCCACGTCCTGCTCGATGATCGGACCTTCGTCCAGGTCGGCCGTCACGTAGTGCGCGGTGGCGCCGATCAGCTTCACGCCGCGCTCGTGCGCCTGGTAGTACGGCTTGGCGCCCTTGAAGCTGGGCAGGAAGCTGTGGTGGATGTTGATGGCGCGCCCCGCCAGGCGCTGGCACATGGCGTCCGACAGCACCTGCATGTAGCGCGCCAGCACCACCAGTTCCGCCCCCTCGCCGTCGATGATCTCCAGTTGCCGCTCCTCGGCCTGCGCCTTGTTGGCCTTGGCGACGGCGATGTGGTGAAAGGGTACGTTGTAGCTGGCCGCCAGTTGGTAGAAGTCGCGGTGGTTGCTGACGATGGCGCGGATGTCCAGTGGAAGCAGGCCCGATTTCCAGCGGAACAGCAAATCGTTCAGGCAATGGCCTTCCTTGCTGACGAAGATGACGGTGCGCATGGGCTGCGCCGCTTCGTGCAGTTGCCAGCGCATGTCGAAGCGGCTGGCCAGCGCGCCGATCTGCTCGCGCAGTGTATCGGCGGCCGCGTCGGCGCAGGCGAACTGCACACGCATGAAGAACAGGCCGGTGCCGTGGTCGTTGACCTGCGCGGCCTCCTCGATGTTGCCGCCGCGCTCCAGCAGAAAACCCGACACGGCGTGCACGATGCCGCGCTGGTCGGGGCAGGACAGGGTCAGGATGTAGGTGGTGGATTCGGGCATCGGAGCGCGATTGTCGCAGGGCTGTCGTTTGCGCTGAAACGGCTTCTGATGCGCTTTCGCTTGCAAGATGACAAATGACCCTAGAAACGGCAGTTGACCGCTTGCCATCCTTGGGCAACCCGCATGAACGCTGACTTTCACAGCTTCGATCACATTCACCTGTTGGGTGAGCGCGCTATGCACCCGATCGCACCGCGCTGGCTCGCTGCCCAAGCGGCGTTGCTCGTCCTTGCAGGCACAAGCCTGCCGCGTCCTCACGCCTTGCCTGACACGCCCATCACGGCACGCTCGGGCGCATCCAACTGCCGTTTCTAGGATGACAAATGACTTCGCTGCGCTTCAATGACAAATGAATTCTTTGTGACTTGTCATACGGCGCCAGCCGCGGTCATTCGTCATCGTCTTGAACGCAAAACGGCATCAATTGCCCGGCGCGCGCGTGGCGCGTCTGAACTCGGCGCAGTAGTCGCGTGGTGGCAGCGGTGGCGTGGGCCACACCAGGTCGGCGCCGCTGCCGGGTTCCGGCGGCGGGGAAGGCGCTTCTGAACCTGCGGCGTCCAGCCCTGCCGCAGACCGCGCCGAAAGCACTTTCACCTTCATATCGGACGGCAGATGCAGTGGCACGCCCAGCGCGCGGTGCACGTGTCCGTTGCCGGCGATCAAGAGCACGGTTCGGCCCGGCTGCCACGCGGCGCGCACGGTGTCGGCCATGGCGATGTCGCGGGCTATCTGCACCCGTGTCATCGGCATGATCTGCGACTGGGGCAGCATGCCGCAGTGGCCGTCGCGCATGCGTTGCTGCTGCTCGGCCAGCGCATCGGGCGGCAGGCGCGCCTCCAGCGTGGCATCGCGCATCACTTGGCGTTGGCGCGCGGTGGGCAGGTTGGCGCCCAGCACCGGCACGCCAGCGCGCACGGCGGCCATCACCACCGGACGGTAGGTTTTCCAGGGCCAGCCGGCGTCGCGCCAGGCCAGTGCACGCTGTACCCGCGCCTCGCTGGCGTTGCGTGGCAGGCCGGCGGTGCCATGGCCCTGCTCGGCCATTTCCAGCGCCAGCGTGGTCAGTTCGCCGCGCGCTGCCAGCCATTCGACCACCTGCCGCTGCAATTGCTGGTGCGTGGGGGCATCGTGCTGCTCGCCCAGCAGCAGCACGTCGGCGGGCAGCAGGGCGGCCAGGCGCGCCTGCTCGGTGGTGCCCAGGGGCGATGGCATGGCGCAGCCGGGCAGTGCCCAGGTGGCGTACAGCACGGCGACGAGCAGCATGAATTGGCGCATCAAGCTCATCCTACCGAGCTGGCGGGGCGGCGTGTGAAAAAGAAAAGGCCCGGCGTGCGGCGCGGGCCTTGGTGTTCAGGGCGGCGAAGGCGGTCAGTGCACCACCACCGGGTTCTGCGCCAGTTCGGCGTAGCCCTCCAGCGTGTCTTCCACTTCTTCCTGCGTGGGGGTGTTCTCTTGCCAGGCAGCAATGCGTTGCTGGAACAGCTCGGCCCACAGGCCGTCCAGATAGACCTCCTTGCCCGAGCGTTTGTCCACGATCTCGAATCCGTGGCGCGGCAGCACGGGCTTGCCGTCTGTCGTGTCGGTGCCCAGCGGCGCATCGGGCAGCAGGTGGACCACCGCGAAGGAGTCGGAATCGTAGAGCGTGTTCATCAGTACATGGTGCCTTTCAGGGACAGGATAAGCCATTGGACCCTATATGAGAACGCGCCAGTCGCTTTCAAGGTGTACGCAAGTGCGCGCTCGGGCGCCGAAGAGTGCTTTATTACCGTTCCGTGAGACCGTGTCGACGGCCCATCACCACGAAACAGGCGCCGCCACGATGCCTGTGGCATCGCCCCCTTACCCTCCTCCTCTCTTCGGGGAGGGGAGCCAGGCGCCTATTTTCAACCTAGAAACGGCAGTTGGATGCGCCCGAGCGTGCCGTGATGGGCGTGC
>JAUNUR010000070.1 GCA_030538085.1 Pseudomonadota bacterium
CTCCACTGCCCGCGCGCTCAAACAGGCTGTGGGGGAAAGACCTTGAAAGGGATGGTAGTAAGACCCCATCGCTACTGCGAGACCGAGCCATTGCGACCAGCTCAGCACTTCCGACATAAAAATTGTTGCACCGAGCGCAGTCCAGAGCGGACCACTCGCCCTGACGCCAGCTGAAATCGAGAGTGGAAGGAACTTAACTGAGTAGTACGACAATATCCAAGTGACCACCATCATGATGGACTTGGGCAAAATGGCAAGCTGCTGCGCCGTAGTGAGCGTCTTCGGCACTAGGCCAAGAAAGTCCAGGCTTGAAGCCCAGTCTGCAGGCGCATAAAAGAACGGCAACCAAATCAGCCCGCCAAGAACGGAACACCAGAAGACGACTTCGAGAACTGTCTTCTCTTTCAATGCGAGTTTGGTGAGGAAGTCGTAGGTCCCCAGCACAAGGCCGGCCATCAGCCCGAGCGCAATCCAAGTCATTAGCTTCAACTGCCTCTCGCGCTCACAGAGCCATGTATCCGCCGTCGATGGGGATCGCAGCGCCGTTGATGAATGACGCGGAAGGGCTGCACAGCCACAGCACCGCATCGGCGACTTCGTGAGGAAGGCCAACACGCTTTATTGGCAGGCGCTCAGCCCAAGTATTCATGCCACCTGACTCGTTCGAAGATCGAGCCAGCATGTCTGTATGTATCGGACCTGGTGATACGGCGTTGACACGCACACCATGAACGGCCGACTCGATAGCTGCGAGCTTAGTAATTGCCCACGCTGCATGCTTTGATGCCGTATAAGCTACAGTACCTTCAAGGATAGTGCGATGAGCGTGCACTGAAAGGTTTGTTACGATTGCTCCGGCCTTCCGCGCATACATTTTTCTCAGCAAGTGCTTGAGGCATAACATTAAACCTGTGCAGTTGACCGCCATTACCATCCGGAACGTATCTACATCCTGATTGACGATCGCAGAGCCAGACCCGACGCCTGCATTGAGGAATGCCACGTCAACATCGCCCATCTCAGTTGTGATGCGCTCACACAAGCGCATCACCTGATTCTCGTCCGCAACGTCACAGGAGATCGAGAGGGCCGTGCCGCCCTTTGCACGGATGGCCGTCGTTGTGTCCGCGCAAGCTGCCTCCGATCGTCCCGCCACCACAACCCGTGCTCCGGCGCTTGCAAAGGCTTCAGCGGCGGCGCGTCCGATGCCTGTCCCACCACCTGTCACCAAAGCCACTTTGTCCCTATAGAACTCGTTCATTGCTCTGCCTCTTCGAGTTCGAAGCCTGCGCGACGAATCACTGTCGACGCGATATGCGCATCCTCCGTCGATGACGCGCCGGCAATACCAAGGGCACCGAGTACTGTCATGTTCACACGTAAACGAACTCCCCCAGCCAACGGCAGCGCTGATGACATGGCGAGATAAGACGTTCGGCCCTGCTCCACGCTTTGTTGCATGGCCTGCGTGTCACGGCGAAATGCTGCGGCAGTGTGCGCCTTGCGGCGCGCGAGCGACCCTGCCGCAGGCATAGCCCTACGGTCACGCTGATAAGCCAACAGGTCACCAACTTCGTCGACTATGGCGGCTGCTACCGCAAGGCCGCGAGCCCTAGCTTCTAATACCGCTTCATTGACCAAGTTAATGGCCTCTTCCGTGGACAACTGGCGCACCAGTACTTCAATTCCCGGCATTTGCCATCTCCTGAGCAGCTAGCTTTATTTCGACCTCGGTCAAGTCATTGATAAATACGCAGCCGCCTATTGCGGTAGGCACCGGAAGCCTTTGACGTCCATCAACCGTAGAGAGAAACCGCCGATCTAACAGCGCTTTCGACGGAGCATGATAGGAGCCAAGCCGATTCCGGCGCCCCAAAGCATTGACAGCGGTTTTGATCCCAATCGCAGCATCTCACATTGCCATCGCGTTGGTGGGGATCTTGATATATGGGATGCCTCTGCGATACAAACCTGCTGCGAATCCAACAACGTCAAGCAGAACGCCACCTCCGATGCCAATGAGCGGATCAGATCTTCGGAGAACACCCTCGGACTCCAAATGCTGGATGATTTTCAGTGCCGCATTCAGGTCTTTCATCTCTTCCGAGACGTAATACAAGTGCGCACAGCTCGACTCCGTGATGTGCGTAGTAACCTCGGATATTTGCGCCATAGAGCTCATCAACATGTTGCTCTATTATCACAACTTGCCTAGGTACGTCGGTGCGTACACCACACGCATCCAATAACTTCCGATTTGAACGCTCAAAGAGATCGTCAATCTGCAATACGTCGTATTGCACGCTCTGTGTCGCATTCACCTGCCAGGCTTTCAAAGTCGGCCGCGTCAGCAGTCCCGCAGAAGCCTCGACCGAAGCTCGATAGTTCATCGCTCCTCCAATGTCATCAAGTTGTCATATTTGAAGATTAGAGGAGAACGCCGACACTATTGATGAGAGTTGTGTCTTGATTCTTTAACGCCTTGAGATAATACGAGCTCCAACCAGAGACAGACAATGTCGTGCACCACGTAAATCCGGTACCGCGATCACTGATTCCACCCGACAACCGCTGCATATCTGGTCGCCCCGATTTATTCGTTTTCACGCGCCCATGGCACATCAACGCCTACCTGTTTCAGAGCTGGGTACCCGACCGAGCTGGCGGCGGTGTGCAACCTGGCTCGCCTGCCGGCGTCCGATCTGGACGCGCTGCTGGCGGCCACGGAAGTGGGCCAGGTGTGGGGAATCGGCCCGCGCATCGCCGATCAGTTGCGCGCCCTGGGCGTGCGCAGCGTGCTCGATGCCGCGCGACTCGATCCGGCGACGGTGCGCCGTCGCTGGTCCGTAGTCCTGGAGCGCACCATCCGCGAGGCAGGGCAGGTGCTGGTTTTTGCGCACACAAGCCCATTCCGGCCCGGCAAGAGCTATTCCAAGTCGATCACCTTGTCGCTGCGCCGGCCCAGCAGCAACACAATCGATCTGGTGGCCACGGCCACGCGCGGCATGCGCGCGATCTTCAAGCGGGGCTATGACTTCATGAAAGCCGGTGTGATGCTGCTCGATCTGGTGCCCGAAGGTCATGAGCGGGGCGAGCTAGCGCTAGACGAGGACGCCGAGGCCTCCGAGCGCCTGATGGGCGCCGTCGATGCGATCAATGACCGCTACGGCAAGGGCGCTATCCGTGTGGCCAGCGCCGGCGTGCAGGTGAAAAAGCGCGAGTGGGAGATGCGTCAGCAACTGCGCACGCCGCGCTACACCACGCGTTGGGATGAATTACCGGCGATAGATTGGATGTGCCTTCCAGTTAGGTGGGAATGTGGAGAACATATTCGCCGTGCTCCATGGACCATTCCACGTAGGGCAACAGGTCATTTGGAAAGTGCTTCTTCCAAGCGTCTTCCAGCTCACCACGATCCAGGCCGGCGACGTGAGAGTTTGGGTAGCCGCTGTCCTTGTTGCAGTCTGCGCGAAATTTTTCCCAGTCTTTGAGCAAATCAGCCTTAGTCATAAAGAGCCTCCTACAAGTCAACATCCATACCGCTTGCGCCCACCGGGCAGTAAACGATACCGCCCGCCCTTCGGACCGGTAAAACAACCTGACGAATCGGCCACAGCCGAGAAGGGTTGCACAGGGTGGCGTCGCGCCGACCAGGCGCTTGACACATCTCATGGACGAGCGTCTGCATCGTCTCGACCAGCGGCACAACAGCGAAGTACATCGGGTTCATGGCGATCTCGTCCGTCAAGATGCCATCCGAGTTGCTGAAACGTTTGGCCGAGAAGTACCCGTAGGTGCGCTTTTCACGTTGCAACGTGAGCAGGCAAGAAGGCAGCTCGCCGGCAAACAAGACCTGGTTGAAATGATCGTAGGCCTGCTGCAGTTCCGAGTAGGTTTGGTGGGTGGGGTTCATCGGTTAAGCACTATCATTGTGTATTGTGCAATACAATTACAATTTTGCATTGTGAGATTCTGTGGTGAAAATCGTGAGGGGTTGCACATGCAACGCAAACGCACTACATTGGCGACATGAAGTCAGCCGTCATACCTCAAGTCCGGGTGGAGCCGGATCTACGCCACGACCTCGAAGCAGTTCTGCAGGATGGGGAGACCATATCGGGTTTTGTTGAGACGGCGGTGCGCAATGCAGTGGCTTTCCGGTATGTGCAGAGTCGCTTCCTTGCACGAGGGGACGAGGCTCTGGCCAGGTACCTGAAAACGGGTGAGTCGCGTTCTGTCGATGAGGTCTTGGCCAAGCTCCAAGCAAAGCTGGAGACCAGGCGGGGGCAGTTGACAAGATGAGCTTCAAGGTTCTCTTCAGCTTGGAAGCTGAAGATGATTTGGTGCGCATCTTCGACTTCCTGCTTTCGCGGGCCCGAGTGAGGGAAGATTTGGCTGCTGCGCAGGAGATCATAGAATCAATTCGACACGCTGCACAGCACCAGTTGGCGGTGACACCTTATAGTTTTAGGAAGGTGGGAGCCAGTTCAACACGAAGAGAACTTATCATTCCATATGGAGCTTCAGGTTATATCGCTCAATATGAAATCGTAGATTCAACCACCGTACTGGTGCTTGCGATACGCCATCAGCGAGAAGAGGATTATCACTAACCGGCCTCATGATTGGCTGGAGAATATCATCAAACAACTTGAAAGAACAAGGTGCACGGCATGCTCAATCTAAATTACCTGAAGCGGCTCACCCTGCATGGCAGCAGGTTGGTTTGGCGTGTCTTGATGATTTTCCTGCCGGTTGTTGGTTATTCATTCTGGCAAGCCATTAAAGGAGTTGCCGGTGCATCCGACTCGATCCCAGAAGAAAAAATAGAACATGGTTTGTACTCAGATGGATCGCCTTGGCTTGAAAATACCTCACACCCACAGTGGGAAGCATATTATGGCGATCACAAGTGAAATTTACTAACGCACCTTTCCTCGTGTGGCAATTGATGTTGATGCACTAGCTGAGCTATTCGCTCCTCTCTGAGTGGTGGACAGCATTTGGCCCAATTCACCGCCCATCCTAATTCCGATCCAAGCCATCATTCCTGTCCAAATCAGCGGTAGTCCTATAAACAGCGCCATCAATAGCACATTCAAAATCATCCGCTTGTAGCCTTGCGGCACCGAACCGCTGGCCAGGTGGGTGAGTTCCTGCAGGAAGACATTGCCTTTGCTGCCCGGGTACATACCGGCGATCAACCTGGCGTCGATCCACTGTGCGATGAACCACATGGCTGCCCAGAGCTTCACAGTGAAGATGAACGCCCTCAAGAGCATGCTCCGAAGCGGCACCGCACTGCCGCTGAACCGCAGTGGCGCCGCAGGATGGGTGCACGATGGTTCCGTCTGGCTGGTGGCCAAGCGCCTGGCCGATGCCGTGCGCGCATGGATCCGCCAGAAGGCACCTGACGAGAGCATTCCCGGCGACAACAAAAACGACAGGCTTTTCGACACCTGGCAGGAGTATGGGTGCATCCAACCCAACCCGCATTCCGGCCAGGCTGTCTGGTATGTGGTGGTGCACGGTCACGCCAACGCCCAGGAATCTGCGGCAGGTCAGGGCGTCGATATCGCGCAAGCAGAGGAGGGCGCCGCTTACTCCCATAGCCTGACGGTGTTGCGATTTCCACTCGAAAAGCTGTACGACGACCCTGCCCAATACCCGCCTGCCATGACCGGTCGCATCGAGGTCAAGGACAAGCGGCCGAGCAAAGAAACAGCTGAGGCCTCCGACAACCAATCAACTGAAACGACAACTGACGTACAAACTGCGTCACTTCATATTTCAGAGCATCAAACTTCTACACAGCAACCTTCTGGAGATCATTGCTCTGCTTCAGAACGTGGGCTGCAGTCAACTGATTCAGGCGAGGCTGACACGGTGGCCAAGCCCAAGCCCGGTGGCCCAAAACCGATGCGCGCACCTGGCTTCAATCAGCCCAAAGCTGCTGCAGCTGCCGTCAAGAACTCAAAACCTGGCGCAGGCAAACCTGTTGGCAATCCGGCCCAGCATGCCGCAAGGCCCGCCCCCAAAACTGCAGTGCCGGCACGAAGCAGCGAGATCACCATCGGTGGCGGAATTGATGGCTTTGACCTTGAAGATGACGGGTGGCTCGACGATGACGATGACGTGCGCGTGGCTGTGCAGTCTCAACCGCCCAAACCTGCACCCATCAAGAAAGAGCAGGAATCTGCAGCAAAGCCGAGACCAGCTGCACAGCCGGTCGCCCAACCCTCAATAGCGGCCAAGCCCACCAAGAAACCGCTGGCAAAGCCTTCACCGCCGGCGCGAGCGAAGCTGCCCAAGCCCGAACCCGTGGCAGCTCGTTCCGTTGTGCCTGAAGACCACGAATCCATGCCAGGCGAAACAACGCCGGCCGCAAGGTCAACGGTGAGCCCACGGATGTTCAGTGACCCCGCCGCAGGCCCAGCCACGAGCGCCACCCCTGATCCTGTCGTGCTGGTGCCACGGCTGCCCGAGTTGCCGCAGCAAGCCGCATCGCGCAAAGCCGAACCCAGCGAGACCGCCTTGGCCTTCCTGCAGTGGCTCCAGCAAGGCCTGGCCAGTCGGGAGATCAAGTACAACGAAACTGGCGCACCGGTGCATTTCACGGCCGAGGGTATGGCCTTGGTGTCACCCCTGATCTTCAAGCATTACGCGCGGGAAACGGGCCCAGAGTCCGAATCTGACATGACGGGCCTGCAGGTCCAGCGAGAGGTCTTGAAGGCGGGATGGCACTTGATGGTCGCCGGCAAAGGCAAAGGCAAGGTCAACATCGTGAGCTACGAGGTCGTGGGTCGTGCCGGCGTGGCCGTGGGCAAGCTGTCGGCTGTGGTGCTCACCGATCCAGATCGTTTTGTGCTGCCAGTGCCGCCGGCCAATCCCGTGCTCAAGCTGTTGGAAGCGTAACGAAGCGTCGCGCTATAACAATGAGGATGAGCTAACCAAAATCCCGAGCGTTGACACGGGGCATGGCATGACTTAGATTCGGGGGTGTGTGCAGTTCAGCGAGGAAGAGCAACAGGAATCTTTCTGGTTGGTGAAGTGGCTGCGAAATCAAGGGACTTCGGTCCTTTTTTAAGGCAACTTCCACTTCATACGATGTGCATTATGTTAATAAACAAAGATAAAATGGCAAACCCCGAATGCTTCAACTTGCTCCGGCAAGCGCATGGGCTAGCCTGAAACACTTAGCGATCCCACATGAAATGCCACCACGGGCGCGCTGAAGTCCTCGAACGGCGCCCCCAGTGCTATTTCGCCTGTCGAATGCAGGATGCACTGGTTACGGCGCAACTGCACTTCCGTCTGAGAGTTTTCGCTGAAACGCACCCAGGTACCAAAGCTGCTGAGATCCGTCAGCACCAGTGCGCCGTTGGCGTATTCAATGCGGGCGTGGCTGCGTGAAACCCGCTGATCCTTCACCACGAAGCCACTGTCGGGGGTGCGGCCAATGAGCACGGGCAATTCCTGCATGGCGAAGGTTTTCGTCGTGCCAAACCAGGCCAGCGCAATGCCCGTGCCTTCCCGTGGCGAAGGCTGCGTGAGCTCGGGCAACATGCCGCGAACGGTCATCAAGTCGGTGGATACGTCTTCGTTCCATTCAATCTGGAAGACGGAGCGCGGCTCGGTCAAGCCACGAACACGGATCATGCCCAGTGACCGGTAACGAGCCACGTCCATGACGGACCGGCTGCCCGCCTCGCCCGCGGTGGGTGCCGTGTCGTGTTCCTGGCGCAATTCGGCCATCACGGTTTCGTCGACCCAGATACCGTGAGGACCCGCCATGTCGGCCAGGCGTGACGCCAGATTGACCGCATCGCCGTACACATCGTCGTCCCGGTGAATCACCGTGCCGCCCGCCATGCCGATCTTCAGCGCCATGCGCAAGGGCTCGGGCCATTTCTGCAGGCGTTCGGTATGGTTCTGCTGCAGAAAGACCGTTGCCTCGACTGCCTGGGCGCTCCGCGTGAACATGGTCAGCACGCCGTCACCCAGGAATTTCACGGTTTGACCACCATGCGCCTCACATACGCGACCGATCCACTGCGTGACTTTCGCAACCACGTCGGCCACCTGTGCGTTGCCCAGCGCCTCGTATGCGGCGGTGCTGCCAGTGAGGTCAATGAAGACCATCGTCATGTGTTCGTTCATTTGTTCTTTTTTGCGTCTTGTGGACTGGCGCCCTTCCCCCAATGTGCCGGCGACTTGCGCCTAGCACAGCACCAGTCAAAAATGATAGCACCCTATCCCAGCTTCATCAAAGTCAAGCCGCATGTTCTCCAAGGGTGCGTTGTTTTTCACGGAATCCGGGCATTCAGGGTTGTCCGCAATGCTGTGGTCATGTTGAAGGACTATGATCGTAAGCATCAGTGAATAGTGAAACATGGTAGCAACGCCGATGAGATGGTTTAAAGACGGGGGATTGAGTGCCCTGTACGGCCGCTTGTCCGGGCAGCAGGCCGATCCGGAGCGACAGACGCACCGAATGGAAGACATCCGCATGGCCATGCTCGACATGCTGGGTGACCGCGGAATACAGCAATTTCCCCAAGTGGCACGGCGCATTCGTTCCGCTGGCGATGCCTTGGGTCTTTGGTACGCGCGCGCCGACCTGATGGCCGCGCTGGCGGGGTTGCACGGCGAGAAAGTGGCGCGTACCCGCATGGTCAGCCTGTCGGTCATGTTCGAGGGCATGCTGCCCAAGGGCATGATGTCGCGCCCCACCACGCTTCGCGCCTAGAAAGCACCGCGCACGGCGCAACGGCTGCTATGCCGTCAATGCTGGTGACCCCACAGCACCAGCGCTTCCCTGCCCTCCACCAGCACATCCACCGGCAGCCCCACGGGCAGCAGCACCTTGGTGGGCACGTGGCCGAAGGGCAAGCCGGTCAGCACCGGCACTTTCAAGCGGCTGCGCAGTTCCGCGACCACCTTGGCAAGTGAATAGCCCTTGTCGTGGGCGCTCAGGCTGTAATCGGTGAACTGGCCCAGCACGATGAGCTTTTGCCGTGCCAGCACGCCAGCCTGCAGCAACTGCATCAGCATGCGTTCGACGCGGTACGGGTGCTCGCCCACGTCTTCCAGAAACAGCACGCCGCCTTTCACGTCGGGCCACCAGGGCGTGCCCAGCAGCGACAGCACCATCGCCAGGTTGCCACCCCACAGCGGCGCATGGCGTGCCAGCAGGCCGTCCTTGCCGTTCAGCGCCGTGATGTCCGCGGCGGGCAGGCGCCAGCCGGTGCCTTCGCTGCTGCCGCTCACCATGTCGTCGAAGCAGGCCAGCATGATCTCGTCCGCTCCGCCCTGCCCTTTGACCGCATCGTCAGCATCGGCGGCGCCAAAGCCTTCGCACACCGCCGGGCCGGCCCAGGTGACGGCGCCGGCTTGGCGCATCAGCGCCAGTTGCACCACCGTGAAGTCGCTGAAGCCGACAAAGTGCGTACCCCGCTCGATGGCGCGGGCCATGGCTTTGTACGGAAGCTGCTCCAGGATGCGCGTCAACCCGTAGCCACCGCGCGAGATGAGCGCCACATCGGCCCCACTGGCCGCTGCGCGCCCGATGGCGGCCAGGCGCGTGGCATCGTCGCCGGCAAAGCGCTGCCAGGTCGTCAGGGCATCGGGGTCGATCTCGACCTCGTGGCCGAGCGCCTGCAGGCGGCGCACGCCCCGGCGAAAAGCGGCGCGATCACGCACGGCGCCGGAGGGCGAGTAGATGTAGATATGGGACATGGCTTTTATTGAGGGGGAGTTGTTGAATTATTTTGACTAAGAAAAACGGCCTTGGCGACCGATCATCAGGCACTAGAAGCTCCTGTTTTCATACCGGTGATCGGCTTCAAATCGTTATCGCTTGTTTTCATGCTTGAAAGGCTGGTGTGGCGTGGCTTCAAGGCTTGAACCTAGAAACGGCAGTTGGATGCGCCCGAGCGTGCCGTGATGGGCGTGCCAGGCAAGACGCGAGGACGCGGCAGGCTCGTGCCTGCAAGGACGAGCAACGCCGCTTGGGCAGCAAGCCAGCGCGGTGCGATCGGGTGCATAGCGCGCTCACCCCACAGGTGAACGTGATCGAAGTCGTGAAAGTCAGTACTCATGCCGGTTGCCCAACGATGGCGAGCGGTCAACTGCCGTTTCTAGGTTGAAATGCTGCAACGCCCGCTCGGCGATCTGACGGCCATGTTCAGGCACGAAATGCCCCGCCTCCGGCAGCGGCCAGGGCGCCGGGCAGCCACGAATGTCGGCTTGCAGCGCGCGCATCACCGGCTCGCCCAGCACCGGGTCTTGGGTGCCCACCACCAGCAGACTGCGGCCTTGCCAGTGGTGCCGCCAGAAGTCGCGCGCGGCGCGTGAAGTGGCGGCGCCTTCGTCATCGATGTGCTCCGGCACCAGCACCGGAAACGCCCGCGTGGCGGCGCGATGGCCGACATCCGGAAACGGCGTCGCATAGGCAGCACATTCGGCGGCGCTCAGTTGGGAATTGCCACGCGCCAGCAGGCGGGCAATGTCGAATGCGGGGTTTTTGGCGCACCAGTCGCGCCAGGCCAGAAACCCGGCGGACAGCGGCGCATCGCCCGTGGCCAGCAGGGTGTTCATGGCCAGCAGGCCGGCGTAACGCGCGGGTGCGGCCATGGGCAGCGTTAGGCCCAGCAGGCCGCCCCAGTCCTGCACCACCAGCACCACGTTCCGCAAGTCCAGCCGCTCGACCAGCTCCAGCAGCACCTGCCGGTGCCAGCCGAAGCTGTGCGCACCCTCCTTCTTCGGTTTGTCGCTTTTGCCGAAGCCGATCAGATCGGGCGCCACCACGCGGTGCCCGGCGGCGACAAAGACCGGGATCATGTGCCGGTAGAGGTAACTCCACGCCGGGTTGCCGTGCAGACACAGCCAGGTCAGCGGCGCATCGGCTGAGCCTTCGTCCAGGTAATGCAGGCGCAGGCCGGCCAATGCCGGCAGGTCGCTGACATAGCGTGGCGCCCATGGGTAACCAGGCAGGTCCTTGAATGCCGCGTCCGGCGGGCGCAAGGCATCCTCGCGCAGCGGGCTGGCGTTGACGCGGCGCGGCTTGAAGAAGTCGCGCAGCAGCGCCACCGCCTCGTCGGCCAGCACGCCGCCCTGCACTTGCGTCTGGTGGTTCAGGCGTGACTCAGTAAACAGGTTGAGCACGGAGCCCGCAGCGCCGGTCTTCGGATCCGCCGCGCCGTACACCACGCGCCCCACCCGTGCGTGCAGCATGGCGCCGGCGCACATGGCGCACGGCTCCAGCGTCACGTACAACGTGCAGCCGTCGAGCCGGTAGTTGCCCAGCCGCTCTGCCGCTGCCCGCAGCGCCACGATTTCGGCGTGCGCGGTGGGATCGTGCGAACCAACGGGCGCGTTGCGGCCAGCGGCGATCACCTGCCCATCCTTGACGACGACGGCGCCCACCGGCACCTCGCCCACGTCAGCGGCAGCACGGGCCTCGGCCAGCGCCAGGCGCATGGCGTCGATGTCGGTCAACAGGGGTTCGGGCATGCTGAATGCTTCGCTATCAATAGCTGCTTGCGCTTGATGGACGGGCGCTGGAGGCCAATTCGGCTTGAAATCTGGCGCGCGCCATCATTTCGCCTCATCCGGCACATCGCGCGGCTGCGCCTTCATGGCGGCGTCCAGCGCTTCCTTGTATTGCTGCTGAATCTGCCGACTCTGGTCGCGCACGGTGGCGGGCGCGTCGGTGCCCGTCGATGCGGCAGGCGGTTGCAACGATGGCACGCTGGCGCGCGAGGCGCCCAATTGCTGCTTCACCAGCAGCCCAACGATGACCAACGCGGCCACCAGGCCCAGCAAACCGAAGATGCGCATGGCTCACTCCTCTCCTTCGTTCATCCGGCCTGTCAGGCCCAGTTCGTCCATCCAGCCCGCCAGCGCGCGCTCGTGCGGCGTGCCCTGGGCATAGGTCGTGCGCAGCGCCGCGTGCGACTCCTTGCGGTGCTGGTTCAGCTTGAGCTTGCACTGCGAGTCGGTCACGGCCAGCTCGAAGGCGACGATGCCGGCCAGCAGCTTGTGCGCCAGCTCGCTGTCCAGGCCGCGCCATTGCTCGGCGTAGGCGGGTTCGTGGTCGCCGATCAGGCATTTGAGCAGCCGGTCCTTGCCGGCCGCATCGTCGTGCGGCAGCAGCGTGGCCTGCACGGTGCAGTGCACGGCGACGTAGTTCCAGGTCGGCACGCGCGCCAGGTCGGGATACACCGACGGTGACATGTAGGCATGCGGCCCCAGAAAGCTGACCACCGCGCGCGGCCGCGCCTGCAGGTGGCGCCACTGTGGGTTGGGGCGGGCAACGTGGCCCAGCAGCGTGAAGGCCGGCTCGCCCTCCGCATCGGGCGATGTCGGCTCCTGCAGATGCAGCGGCAGGTGCGTGACGAAGGGCAAGCCCTCGTCGTCGGTGGTGATCAGGCTGGCGAACGGGTGCTCGCGCATCACGCGGGCGGCGATGCGCGCGTCGCGGCTGGCAAAGTAAGGGGGCAGGTACATGGAGTGAAGCGGCAGCGGGCCGCAGGCAGGATTCTGGCGCATGGCAGGGGACGGTGATGCAGCGCTTTGGGATGCTATTCTCCTGATAGCTGTTCGCGCCTGCAAATCAACGGCCTCAACCCTGTTTCGCATCCAATGACGGACACACCTCCGCCACCTGAGCAAAGCGCCCTGTTCGACGATCCGCCGTCGGATCGGCCCCCTGCGCCGCCTCCGACGGCGGATGCACCCATCGACGAGCCCGCAGCGCCCCGCCCCACGCGCCGGCCGCGCGCAGGCGTGCAAGCCGCTGCCGTAGACGACACCACCCGCACCCTGGCCATCGCCCTGCCCCGCCGCCTGCACCTGGGCACCTCGTCCTGGCACTTTCCCGGCTGGACGGGCCTGGTGTGGGCCGGCGACTACGCCGAATCGCGCCTGTCCAAGGAAGGCCTGACGGCCTACGCCCAGCACCCGCTGCTGCGCACCGTCAGCCTCGATCGCGCCTTCTACCGCCCGCTGACGGCCAGCGAGTACGCACGCTATGCGGCGCAGGTGCCGCCGCACTTTCGCTTCGTCGTCAAGGCGCCGGCGCTGGTGTGCGATGCGCAGGTGCGCGCCGAGGACGGCCGCGGCAGGGCGCCCAACCCGGCCTTCCTGAACGTCGACTTGGCCATCAGTCAGTTCGTGCAACCCGCGCTGGAAGGGCTGGGCGACAAGGTGGGCGCGCTCGTGTTCCAGATCAGCCCGTTGCCACGCCCACTGCTGGCGCGCGTGCCCGAGCTGATCGAGCGCATCGGCGCCCTGCTGGCTGCCCTGCCCCGCCTGCAACCCGCCGCGCCCGACGGCGTGGTGGCGCTGGAGCTGCGCGACGCCGCCTTTCTGGCGCCCGAGCACGCCCCGCACCTGGCCCGCGCCCTGCGCGCCGCCCGCCAGGCCAGCGGCAACCCCGTCACCTATTGCCTCGGCCTGCACGCCAAGATGCCGCCCATCGAAGACCAGTTGCCCTTGCTGCGCGCCCTGTGGCCCGGCCCGCTGGTGTGTCGTTGGAATCTGCACCGCCGCCACGGCGCCTTCGGCTACGAAGCCGCCAAAGCGCAGTACGAGCCGTTCAACCAGTTGGTCGATCCCGATCTGGAAACGCGCCAGCACCTGGTCCGCGTCATCACCGGCACCACGGGCGCGGGCGAACTTGCCTACGTCACCATCAACAACAAGGC
Organism: Pseudomonadota bacterium; assembly: GCA_030538085.1. GTDB lineage: Bacteria > Pseudomonadota > Gammaproteobacteria > Burkholderiales > Burkholderiaceae_C > Ottowia. The sequence continues at coordinate 13,710 of JAUNUR010000070.1, forward strand.
GGAGGGGTCGGCGCCGCTGTCGGTGGCGGCGCTGGCAGAGGCTGCAGTCAACCACTCACTTGATTCGGGCGGTTCGTGAAGCGCATCGAGCTTCACATCTCTCTTTATCGGGCTCGCCCCAGCGGCAGGTAAAGCGTGAGCGCTGCGCTGGCCGTGGGGCGAAATCCGTAGGCGCGGTAAAACGCCGCTGCCCGCGCGTCCTTGGCGTCGACGACCAGCACACGGACGCCCAGCGTGCCACGCACAGACAGCGCCAGGTTGACGGCATGGCCTACCAGCAACTGGCCGTAGCCCTTACCCTGCTCCGCCGCTGACACGGCGAGCCGGCCCATGCGCATGGCGGGCACCGGATAGGCGGGCAGGCGCTGGCGATCAGCTTCGGTCAGATCGTGCAGCAGCAGTTGCGCTGCCGACAGCGCGCAATAGCCAAGGATGCGGGTTGGGGCGGCCTCGTCAATCAGAACGTGGGTGGTGGTGATGCCATCGCGCTGGTGCTGACCGGCGCGCATGCGCAGATAGTCGTCAAGCGCCGCGATGCCGCATGAGAAGCCTGTACGGTCATGCATACGGCCATCGAGAACGGCGAAACGCAACGCCACGGGATGTTCTGAGCGGGGGGATCAGTTCGTCAGGCGCACTGCGTCTTCCATCGCCTGACGCAGGCGGTCGTTGGGGTGGAAGGGTTCGTCCAGTGCAGCCAGAAAGCGCCGCGACTCCTGCGCAGACAAAGTAACCAGCGCGTCGGCTGCGATGGCCGTTTCAGCCTCGCGCAGCACCGCATCGCGCACGAAGGCCGACACCGCCATGCCGCGCAAGGCAGCGGCCTTGGCGATGCGCTCCTTGTCGCGGCTGTCGAGGCGAAGATCCAGGCGGGCAGCAGTGGTGGTCATGGCAGGCTCCAATTTGTACGGAATATTACCGTACATAGACACACAGGTGAAGCGGCCTGATCAGGGCGCCGCCAGCGCCTCCTTCACCCACTCCAGCCGATCCTGCCCAAAGAACATCTCGTCGCCCACAAACATCGTCGGCGCGCCGAACACGCCGCGGGCGACGGCCTCTTCGGTGACGGTTTTCAGGCGGGCCTTGACCTCAGCGTCGTTGATCAGGCCCTGCACCAGGTCGGGCGGGTAGTCTGCGTCGGCCAGTGCGGTGGCGGCGATCTGCGGGTCGTTCAGGTTCAGCGATTGCACCCAGATGGCGTCGAACACGGCTTGCGTGAAGGCCTCGAAGCGCTCGGGGTGGCGCATCTGCATGCCGGTGATGGCGCGCATGTAGGCCAGCGTGTTGATGGGAAAGTGCGGGTTGCGGTGCAGCGGCACGTCGTAGCGCCGGGCAAAGCGGTCGAAATCGGTGAAGGTGTAGCGGCCCTTGGCGGGCACGGTGGCGGGCGATGCGTTGCCCGTGGCCTGGAACACGCCGCCGAGCAGCATGGGCTTGTACACCAGCGTGGCGCCGGCGTCGCGGCACAGGGCGCCGATCTGCGTCCACGCCAGGTACGAGGCCGGGCTGCCGACATCGAAGAAGAAGTCGACGCTTTTCTGGCTCATGGGTTTGCTCCTTGTCTTATGGATAAAAATGGCCTTCAGCGCTTGATGAGAAAGCGCTGGCAGCTATAAATTTAGAGAATTTTCACCACTTTTCCATGTGCGGCCGCAGGTCCAGCTCGAAGGTCCAGGCGTCGCGAGGCTGCTGGTGCAGGTGCCAGTAGTTGTCGGCGATGTGCTCGGGGTTGAGGATGCCGTCCTGGTCTTTCAGCGCATAGCGCTCCGGGAACTGCGTGCGGATGAATTCAGTGTCGATGGCGCCGTCGACGACGACGTGCGCCACATGGATGCCGCGCGGCCCCAACTCGCGCGCCATGCTCTGCGCCAGTGCGCGCAGGGCGTGCTTGGCGCCGGCAAAGGCCGCAAAGCCGGCCGCGCCGCGCAGCCCGGCGGTGGCGCCGGTGAACAGAATGGTGCCGCGCCCGCGCGCCACCTGGCGCTTGGCCACCTCGCGCGCGTTCAGGAAGCCGCTGAAGCACGCCATTTCCCAGATCTTGAAGTACTTGCGTGCCGTCTCTTCAAGGATGCTGCACGGCACGTTGGCGCCGATGTTGAACACCAGCACCTCGATGGGGCCGACGTCGCGTTCAATCTGCTTGATCAACGCCACCACGTCCTCCTCTTTGCGTGCATCGCTGGCAAAGCCGTGCGCCTGGCCGCCGGCGGCGCGGATTTCGTCGACCAGCGGCTGCAGCTTGTCGGCCGTGCGACGGGTGACGCAGGCCACGTAGCCTTCGCGCGCAAAGCGCTTGGCGATGGCACCGCCGGTCGAATCGCCGGCGCCGATGACGAGGGCGACGCGCGCGCCTGAAGAGACTGGTGCCATGGTGAACAGATGAAGCGTTGCGGGTGCCGGTCATTCTGCGGCAAGCCATGCAGGCCCGCTGTCGCCTGCGTTGACGCGCGGACACGCATTGGCTGATGCTGGTTTGCGAGCACGTGCCGCCACTGCCACCCACCACTATCATCCCGGCCGGCATCGGCTCCGTGGGCGCGCTGATGCCCTACCAAAAGCAGGGCCAGCTGCGCATCATCGCCGTGACCGCGCCCCAACGCATGGCGGTGCTGCCTGATGTGCAGACCTACGTCGAGCAAGGTCTGGGCGAGACGGCAAAGACGGCACGGGGGCACAGCCGAAAGCCCGGTGGCGCAGCGCGCCGACACGCCCCCGCTGTTCTATATTTTCAGGAAGGACACCACGGCAAGCTCATGACCCTCCAACTCAGACACGAAACCCCGAACGACATTGCCGCCATTGAGATGGTTACGGTTGCCGCCTTTGCCGACGCACCACACACCAGCCATACCGAACAGGCGATCGTGCGAGCCTTGCGTGCAGCCAACGAACTGACGCTTTCCATCGTGGCCGAAGAACACGGACAGGTCATCGGCCATGTTGCGCTGTCTCCGGTGACGATCACCGATGATCAGGGACAAAGCGCCTCGGGCTGGTACGGCTTGGGACCTGTCTCCGTTCTGCCCCAAAAGCAGGGGCAAGGCATTGGCTCACGCCTGATAGAGCAGGCGCTGGTGGAGCTGCGGGCCATGCAGGCCGTAGGCTGTATGCTGCTGGGGGAACCAGCGTACTACGCGCGCTTTGGCTTTGAGGCCCATGCGGGCCTGAAACTGCCGGGCGTGCCGCCCGGCTACTTCATGGCGCTGGCCTTGCAAGGCACGGTGCCCGAAGGCATCGCGCACTACAGCGATGCCTTCAACGCCGCCGCCTGAGCCAACGTGATGGCGTTCTGATCATTCCCACTCAATTGTCGCCGGCGGCTTGCTGCTGACGTCGTAAGTCACGCGGTTGATGCCGCGCACCTCGTTGATGATGCGGCTGGACACGCGCTTGAGCAGGCTGTAGGGCAACTCGGCCCAGTCGGCGGTCATGAAGTCGCTGGTCTGCACGGCACGCAGGGCAACGACGTAGTCGTAAGTACGGCCGTCGCCCATCACGCCCACGCTTTTCACGGGCAGGAAGACGGTGAAGGCCTGGCTGGTCAGGTCGTACCAGCTCTTGCCTGAATGCGGCTCGATGGTGGAGCGCAGTTCCTCGATGAAGATGGCATCCGCTCTGCGCAGCAGATCGGCGTATTCCTTCTTCACCTCGCCCAAGATGCGCACGCCCAGGCCGGGGCCGGGGAAGGGGTGCCGGTACACCATGTCGTGCGGCAGGCCAAGGGCCACGCCCAGCTCGCGCACCTCGTCCTTGAACAAATCGCGCAGCGGCTCCAGCAGCTTCAGGCCCAGTTGCTCGGGCAGGCCGCCGACGTTGTGGTGGCTTTTGATGACCACGGCTTTCTTGGCTTTACCGCCGCCGGATTCGATGACGTCGGGGTAGATGGTGCCCTGCGCCAGAAAGGTGGCACCCTTGTGGCCGCCGCCGCTGGCCTTGAGCTTCTCGGCCTCGGCTTTGAACACGTCGACGAACAGGCGGCCGATGATCTTGCGCTTCTGCTCGGGGTCGGCCACGCCGGCCAGCTCTTTCAAAAACAACTCGCTCGCGTCCACCCGCACCACCTTCGCGTGCAGCTTGCCGGCGAACATGTCCATCACCATGTCGCCCTCGTTCAGGCGCAGCAGGCCGTGGTCGACGAACACGCAGGTGAGCTGGTCGCCGATGGCGCGGTGGATCAGCGCGGCGGCCACCGATGAATCGACGCCGCCCGACAGGCCGAGGATCACCTCCTCATCACCCACCTGCGCGCGGATGGCCTGCACGGCTTCCTCGATGTGGTCGCGCATCACCCAGTCGGCGTTGGCGCCGCAGATGTCGAGCACGAAGCGGTCCAGCACCGCCCTGCCCTGCACGGTGTGCGTGACCTCGGGGTGGAACTGCACGCCGTAGAACTTGCGCTCTTCATCGGCCATGCCGGCGATGGGGCACGAATCGGTGCTGGCCATCAGCTTGAAGCCGGGCGGCAACTCAGCCACCTTGTCGCCGTGGCTCATCCACACCTTCAGCATGCCGTGGCCTTCGGACGTGGTGAAGTCGGCGATGTCGCGCAGCAGCGCCGTGTGGCCGCGCGCGCGCACTTCGGCGTAGCCGAATTCGCGCTGGTGGCCGCTCTCCACCTTGCCGCCGAGCTGCTGCGCCATGGTCTGCATGCCATAGCAGATGCCCAGCACCGGCACGCCCAGCTCGAACACGGCAGGCGGCGCGCGGTCGTCCACCTCGTACACGCTGGCGTGGCTGCCGGAGAGGATGATGCCCTTGAGCTGCCCATCGGCCGCGTATTGGCGCACCCAGTCGTCGGTGACGTCGCACGGATGTACCTCGCAATACACATGCGCCTCGCGCACGCGGCGGGCGATGAGCTGGGTGACCTGGGAGCCGAAGTCGAGGATGAGGATCTTGTGGTGGGACATGAAAGCAGCCGGGGTGGGCGGACGAAAAGTTGAACTGACGCAGGTGCTGGACAACGGCCACCCCCATGGTGGCGTGTGGCCGGGAAACCCTTTATTTTCGTCGATGGCGTTGAATGAGGCGCCTTGGCACCGGGCTTGACCGTGAAGGCCGCGCTTGCCGAGGCGCATATTGCGCCTCAACGCCTCGCCGCCTCAATCCAGATCCACCCCCGAACACCAGTTCTTGTTGCGATAACTGGTCCACACGATGCACTGGCCTTTGCCATTGACGGCCTCGCATTGGCGTAACGCGCCGTTATGCGCGTCCACCCCGATGGGCGCAAAGGTGATGAACACATTGCTGTTGCCAAGAGAAGCGCCTGATTCCTTGGTCTGCTTGCTGATCGCGATGCCCGGGCAGGTGTTGCCGTGGCGGGTGGCCACCCATATGTTCCGATCCTTGTTGCCTGCCAGCAGCGCATTGATGGCCTCCATGGGCGTGCGCCGGCGATCGGCCATCGACAGCTCCTTGCTGTTGCGGTCAATGCCGATGGCCGCATACACCGGCGGACTGCGTTGGGCGCGCGCGGCCTGCTCTTGTTGGCTGGGAATCACACCGCTGAAGCGCGCGGGCCGCAAGCGGCTGTTGCCACCCTTGCCCGAGGCGCACTGCCAGTCCACCTCGCGGCACTGGCCCTCGTCGCCGTTCAGCTCGCACCACTCCTGGGCGCGAACCTTGGCCTCGCGTCCCTCGCCCCGTTTCCAAAAGCTCTCCAGAAGGCGCTGGTTCCAGAAAATCCACACGCAGCCATCATTGAATTCGGTGACCAGCCGGCAGCCACCGCCGGGATGGCGTTGTTCGCACAGCTCAATCGCCTTGGGCGCGACGGAGTTGACGAACTGGTCCTTGACGCCCAGGTCGATGGGCTCGATGTAGGTGGCGTAGGCGGTGCCGTCGTTGTCCATGGCCAAGGCGCCCAACATGGGGCGGAAGTTGCGCGGATCATTGGCAAAGGCTTCTTCCCGCGCGCGGGCCTCGGCCGCGGCGCCCGCGGCGGCGGCGGCTTCTTGTGCGCGCCGCCGGTCCGCCTCAATCTGGCCGAGCAACTGCTGTTGCTGCATCCATTGGTTTTGTTGTTGCTGCACCCATTGCTGTTGCTGGGCCTGGACTTGCTGCGGCGTCATCTGCGCGTGCGCGGCCATGCCAAGCCACGTCATGCACCAGATGAAGACAGACACCGGGATTTTCATGGCTGTTTTCCTTTCATGGCCGGGTTGCCGTGGAAACTATGAGCTGAATCAGCCTAGAAACGGCAGTTGGATGCGCCCGAGCGTGCCGTGATGGGCG
>JAUNUR010000071.1 GCA_030538085.1 Pseudomonadota bacterium
CGGGTGATTTTATTTCAGTGGGGTGACAGCGGGGCTGCGGCTAGGGTAAACATAGCTCGATGGGAGTATCGTGCTCTAGCGCTTTATAGGCGGGCGCTGGCAGGCATATATGAATGGAGTATCTGGCCGCGCCATCGCATGCAAGGCTGCCGGCCCTCACCCCTGCCCTCTCCCAGAGGGAGAGGGCGTTTCCGGGGCCCAACGTCGTCACCTTGGTGGAAACGAAAGGCCGCGGAGCAGGCCATCCCAGTGAACGCCGTGGAAGGGCTTGGCCCGCCCACTGGCGTTGTCCCCCTTCCCGCGAAGCGCAGCGTAGCGAGAGAAGGGGGAAGGGCCGTCAGGCCCTCAGGGGGATGCTCTTACTTCACTACTTCAGCCGCTTCCTTGACCAGCGCCTCGGGCAGCGTGATGCCCTGCTTCTGGGCCGCTTCGGGGTTCACCATCAGCGACATCTTGGCGCCCACTTCAGGCGCGATCTCGCCCGGCTTGGTGCCCTTGAGGATACGGTCGACCATCTTGCCGGCCTGGCGGCCCAGGTCGTAGTAGTTCATGCCCAACGCGGCGGTGGCGCCGCGCTTGACCGAATCGGTGTCGGCGGCCACCAGCGGTAGCTTGGCCTCTTGTGCCACGCGCACCATCGATTCGTAGGCCGACACCACGTTGTTGTCGGTGGTGGTGTAGATCACGTCCACCTTGCCCACCAGGCTCTTGGCGGCGCTGGGGATGTCCACCGTGCGCGGCGCGGCGGCCTCGGCCACCGTCATGCCGCGCTTTTGCAGCTCGGCCTTCAACTCCTTCAGCACGATGGTGGAGTTGACCTCGCCCGGGCTGTAGACGTAGCCCACGCGCTTGGCGTCGGGCTTCACCTTCAGCAGCAGGTCCATCTGCGCGGCCAGCGGCAACGCGTCGGACACACCGGTCACGTTGGTGCCGGAGGGCTTCCAGTCTTTCACCAGCTTGGCGGCGACGGGGTCGGTCACGGCGGTGAAGACGACCGGGATGTTCTTGGTGGCGGCCACGGCGGCCTGCGCGCTGGGCGTGGCGATCGCGACGATGGCATCCACCTTGTCACCGGCGAACTTGCGCGCGATCTGGCCCGCGGTGGCGGTGTTGCCCTGCGCGCTCTGGTAGGTCAGCTTGAGGTTCTTGCCCTCTTCCCAGCCCAGGGCCTTGAGCTCGTCCTGCACGCCCTTGCGCACGGAGTCGAGTGCCGGGTGATCAACGATGGCGGTGACGCCCACGGTCTTGACGCCCGATTGCGCCTGCGCCCAGGGGGCGGCCAAGGCGGCAACTGCGGCCAGGGTGGCGAGAGCGAAGCGGCGTGAAGTGCGCTGTGTCATGAGGGTGCAACCTTTCTGTCTGTGGCCGAAGAAATGAAACGCAATGTTCGCACAAGCGATGAAGGGCGTGAAGCAATCCTGAATCGATAGCTTCCAACACCCACCAGACGGGCGCTAGAGACCGAAAACACTTGCAACCGGAACTGCAACCAGTATCGGTTCAAGGTGTGCTTTCGGCCCGCTTTTCATGCCAATAATTCAGCTTTTCATCAATCCTTCATGCACGAGACGATATAATGCCCGACTTTTCAAGCCTCGGCCAGCGGCTCGCCCGCCTTGCCAAACGGGCTTGTCGGGCGGCTTGATCGCCCATTTTCTTGGTGGACTTGCTGCGCGCACCACGCCGCACATCGCCCGCCACGCAGGCTCCTCGCCGGGCCCGCGCTGAAACCCATTACCCGCAACCAGGCCCCGGCATCTGCACAGCCTTCCGTTGTCGGCGTCATTGGCGTCGTCCTTGAAGCATTCCTGCCGCGGCCCGGTTGCCACACCCAACCGGAGGAACCACCGTGGCCAAGCAAATCGTGATCGAGCACCTGTTCAAGGTGTTCGGCGACGCGCCTGAAAAAGCGCTGGAACTGGCACGCCAGGGCCTGAGCAAACAAGACATCGTGCAGCAGACCGGCCAGTCGATCGGCGTGTTCGACGCCGGTTTCACCATCGAGCCGGGCGAAATCTTCGTCGTCATGGGCCTGTCGGGCTCGGGCAAGTCGACGCTGGTGCGCATGTTCAACCGCCTGATCGAGCCCACGGCCGGCCGCATCGTGGTCGATGGCGAGGACATCGCGCGGTACGACGACAAGCAGCTGCGCGACTTCCGCCGGCGGCACATCAGCATGGTGTTCCAGTCGTTCGCGCTGCTGCCGCATTTGACGGTGCTGCAGAACACCGCCTTCGGGCTGGAGCTGGCCGGCGTGCCCGTGGCCGAACGCGAGGCCGCCGCCCGCGCCGCGCTGGAGCAGGTGGGCCTGGCCGTGTGGGCAGACAGCTACCCCGACGAGCTTTCGGGCGGCATGCAGCAGCGCGTGGGCCTGGCGCGCGCGCTGGCGGCCGACCCGTCAATCCTGTTGATGGACGAGGCCTTCTCGGCGCTCGACCCGATCATCCGCACCGAGATGCAGGACGAGCTGCTGCGCCTGCAGCAGGTCAAGCGCCGCACCATCGTGTTCATCTCGCACGACCTGGACGAGGCCATGCGCATCGGTGACCGCGTGGCCATCATGAAGGACGGCCAGGTGGTGCAGGTGGGCACGCCGGAGGAAATCCTGCGCCAGCCGGCCGACGACTACGTGCGCCAGTTCGTGCGCGGCGTGGACCAGGCGGCCGTGTTCAAGGCCGGCGACATTGCGCGCAAGACGCAGGTGGAAGTCTCAGAAAGCCCCACGCGCGGCTGCCGCCCGGCGCTCAAACGCCTGCAAGACCAGGACCGCGAATGGGCCTACGTGGTCGATCCGCAGCACCGCTACCTGGGTGCGGTGTCGTCCGACTCGTTGCGCAAGGCGCTGCACGGGCATGAGGGCACTCTGGGGCTGAAGCACGCCTTCGTGCCCGAGGTCGAACCCGTCGCTGCCGACACGCCGATCACCGAGCTGTACCGCCTGATGGTGACGCAGCCCGCGCCGCTGCCGGTGGTGGCGGACGACGGACGATTCATCGGCACCGTCAGCAAGAACCGGCTGTTCACCTTCCTCGACCCCTACACCGACGCCGACGGCAACCCGTTGCCCGAGCCGGCCGTGACCGAAGCCGCCGCCGCATGACCGCGCCCTGACGAGCGCATGACCTCGGCCTGCGGCCAGCGATGACGCGCCCTGCGGGCGCATGACCACACCGTCATGGAGCGCAGCGAAGTCATCGAAGCCATAGAGACCCCCCATGAGCACCACCACAACGAATTTCATCGACCCCTACCAAACCCCGCCCACCGACGCGAACCCCGAGTGGCTGGGCGGCCCCGCCGCCGTGACACGCGACGTGACGGCCGCACAGGCGCCCACCGAGTTTCAGGACCCCTACCAGGCGCCGCCGCCAGACGCCAGCCCCGAGTGGCTGGGTGGCCCCGAGGCGGTGACGCGCGACGTGACCGCGTCAGGCGATGGCCTGCTCTCAGCCGCCGATGCCGCGCCGGGCGCCGCCGCCAGCGTGGCCGATACCCCGGGCACCATCGCCCGCTGGTTCGACGGCGGCCTGCCGGTGCAGGCCTGGATCAACCAGGGCCTGGACTGGTTCGTCACCCAGTTCCGGCCCGCCTTCCAGGTCATGCGCCAGCCGGTCGATGCGCTGCTGACCGGCGTGGAGGCCGTGCTGCTGTACCCGCCCACGCTGGTGATGATCGGTATCCTGTCGCTGCTGGCCTGGCAGATCGCCGGCGGGCGGCTGGCCGTCGCCACGCTGGCCTCGCTGCTGGTGCTGGGCCTGCTGGGCATCTGGGGCGAATCGATGACCACGCTGTCGCTGGTGCTCACGGCGCTGTTCTTCTGCGTGCTGATCGGCCTGCCGCTGGGCATCTGGCTGGCGCGCAGCGACCGCGCCAACCAGCTGGTGCGCCCGTTGCTGGACGCCATGCAGACCACCCCCGCCTTCGTCTACCTGGTGCCGGTGGTGATGCTGTTCGGCATCGGCAACGTGCCGGGCGTCATCGTCACCATCATCTTCGCGCTGCCGCCGCTGGTGCGCCTGACCAACCTGGGGATTCGCCAGGTGCGGCCTGATTTGATCGAGGCCGCGCAGGCCTACGGCGCCTCGCCCTGGCAGTTGCTGACGCGCGTGCAGCTGCCGCTGGCCATGCCGTCCATCATGGCGGGCATCAACCAGGCGCTGATGCTGAGCCTGTCGATGGTCGTCATCGCCTCGATGATCGCCGTGGGCGGCCTGGGCCTGATGGTGCTGCGCGGCATCGGCCGGCTCGACATGGGGCTGGCCACCGTGGGCGGCCTGGGCATCGTGATCCTCGCCATCGTGCTCGACCGCCTGACGCAGGCGCTGACCCACACCGAGCGCCACGGCGCCGCCTGGCACCAGCGCGGCCCCATCGGCCTGCTGCGCCGGCTGGTGGGTGGTCGCCGCCCGCAACTGCCCACCTCGCACGCACCGCAACCCGTTGCGGCCTGAGCCATGACGAATGACCGGCGCTGGCGCGCCATGACCTCGGCCTGCGGCCTTCGATGACGGCGCCAATGGCGCCATGAATTCAGTCATGCGCCGCCAGGCGCGGTCATCAGCCACCACCCAAGGAACCACTCCATGACCCACACTGTTCTCAACCCCTTCCGCCCCACGGCCATCCTGCGCCGCCTCGCCATCGCCGTGCTGTCGGCCAGCGTGTTGACCCTGGCCGCACCCACGCTGGCCGCCAGCGATCCGCAACTGCCCGGCAAGGGCGTCACCGTGCAACCCATCAAGAGCTCCATCGCCGAGGAAACCTTCCAGCACGTGCTGATCATGAAGGCGCTGGAAAAGCTGGGTTACGACGTCAAGCCGATCCGCGAGGTGGAATACGCCACCGGCCACCTGGCGCTGGCCAATGGCGACGCCACCTTCCTGGCCTCACACTGGGAGCCGCTGCACGATAACTATTTCAGCAACTCTGGGGGCAACGAGAAACTGTGGCGCGACAACACCTATTCGGGCGGCGCCATTCAGGGCTACCTGATCGACAAGAAAACCGCCGAAGCGCACGGCATCGACAATCTGAGCCAACTCACTGACCCGGCCATCGCCAAGCTGTTCGACGTCGATGGCGACGGCAAGGCCGACCTCACGGGCTGCACGCCCGGCTGGGGCTGCGAGGCGCAGATCGAGGCGCAGCTCACCGCTTACAAGCTGCGCGACACCGTGACGCACGTCAGCGGCAACTACTCGGCGCTGATCGCCGACGTGATCCAGCGTTTCAAGGAAGGCCAGCCGGTGCTGTACTTCACCTGGACGCCGTACTGGGTCAGCTCCGTCATGGTGCCGGGCAAGGACGTGGTGTGGCTGCAGGTGCCGTTCTCGGCCCAGGCGGGCGAGCTGGCCGACCAGGACACCACGCTGCCCAACGGCCGCAACTACGGCGCCATCATCAACAACCAGCGCATCGTCGCCAACCGCGCCTTCGTCGAGGCCAACCCGGCGGCCCGCAAGCTGTTCGAGGTGATGAAGCTGCCCGTGGGCGACATCACGGCGCAGAACAACGCCATGAACAACGGCGAGAACACCGAGCGCGACATCGAGCGCCACGCCAACGGCTGGATCAAGGCGCACCAGACCTTGTTCAACGGCTGGCTGGACGCGGCGCGCGCGGCGGCGCGCTGAAAACGCTTGTCCACCAGCCCCGTTGCGGCGTGCGCGACAATTTCCCGCATGACGTGGCAACGCATTCTCACGCTGCTGGCCGCCATCGCCCTGGGCGCTGGGGCCTGGCGCGCCGGTGGCGGCGCGGGGCTGGCCCTGCTCGTCACCGGCCTGCTGCTGTGGTTTCTGCTGTACTACACGCGCCTGATGGCGGTCATGAAGCGCGCCGCCAATCGGCCCATTGGCTACGTGGGCAGCGCCGTGATGCTGAACGCCAGGCTGAAGCCGCGTATGCCGCTGCTGAACGTGGTCGCGCTCACGCACTCGTTGGGTGAGCGCATGTCGGCCGAAGGGGTCGAGCCCGAGGTATACCGCTGGCGTGACCCTGGTGACTCACACGTGACCGCCGAGTTCGAGGGCGGCCGCCTGATGCGCTGGCAGCTTGAGCGGCCACCGATGCCCGACGCGCCGGTGACGACGCTGCCCACGCCGGACGCCGAGTCTTAAAATCAGTCCTTTGCGCCAAGCCGGCAGGGCTGCACACCCGGCTCGGCGGTTCATCGCTGACTTCAGGACTTTTTCCATGAGCACTGCCCCCCTCTCCATGGCCGACCGCGACGGCAAGATCTGGTTTGACGGCCAGCTGGTCGACTGGCGCGACGCCAAGATCCACGTGCTGACGCACACGCTGCACTACGGCTGCGGCGCTTTCGAGGGCGTGCGGGCCTACAACACCGTCAACGGCACCGCCATCTTCCGCCTGGAAGAGCATACGCAGCGCCTGTTCAACAGCGCCAAGATCCTGCGCATGCCGATGCCCTTCAGCCAGGAACAGGTGAACGAGGCCCAGAAGGAAGTGGTGCGCGCCAACAAGCTGGAGAGCTGCTACATCCGCCCGCTGGTGTGGATCGGCTCCGAGAAGCTGGGCGTCAGCCCCAAGAGCAACACCATCCACGTGATGGTGGCCGCCTGGGCCTGGGGCGCCTACCTGGGCGAAGAGGGCCTTCAACGCGGCATCCGCGTCAAGACCAGCAGCTACACGCGCCACCACGTCAACATCACGATGACGCAGGCCAAGGCCGTGAGCAACTACAGCAACTCGATCCTGGCCAACATGGAGGCGCTGGACGACGGCTACGACGAAGCCCTGCTGCTCGACAGCGCCGGCTTCGTCAGCGAAGGCGCGGGTGAAAACGTATTCCTGGTCAAGGACGGCACCATCTACACGCCCGATCTGTCGGCCGGCGCGCTCAACGGCATCACCCGCAACACGGTGCTGCACATCGCCAAGGATTTGGGGCTAGAGGTGGTGCAAAAGCGCATCACGCGCGACGAGTGCTACATCGCCGACGAGATGTTCTTCACCGGCACGGCTGCCGAGGTCACGCCCATCCGCGAACTCGACCGCGTGCAGATCGGCGCCGGCCAGCGCGGCCCGGTGACCGAGAAGGTGCAGAACGCCTTCTTTGATATCGTGAATGGCAAGAATGCCAAGTACGCGCACTGGCTGGCCCGCGTTTGAGCCACCAAAGGAACCAACACGATGAGCAAGCACCCATCCGCCGTGGAACTAACCGCCAAGGATCTGACGCCCGGCGGGGAAACCTTTTGCCCCAACCCCAAGGCCGGCATGAAGCTGTGGAGCACGCATCCGCGCGTGTATCTCCAACTGTCCGCAGAAGGAGAGGCCAAGTGCCCTTATTGCGGCACCGTGTACCGGCTCAAGGCCGGTGAGTCGGTGGCACACGGCCACTGAACAAGGTTCAGACTGCTTCGTGGTGCTGGGGCTGCAGCGCCTGCAGCCACCGCTCGGGCGGTTCGGTCGACAGCCGCTGCCACACCAGAACGGCAAACCACAGCGTCAGACCAATCGCCGCGTCGCGCAGCGCCGAGTTGACGGCCAGCGCCATCAGCATGGTCAGCAAGGCCACCACGCCCAGCCGGCCGCTCAGATCACGGCGGCGCCAGGCACGCGGCAGTCCGGCAGCGACCGTCAGCAACAGCAGCAGCACGCCTGGAACGCCCGTCTGCGAGCCAATCCACAGGAAATCGTTGTGCGGCATGTTGTAGTCCGCCAGTGCCGGGTCGATGCGCTGGCGCCACTGCTGGTTCCACGCCCCAACGCCCCACCCCATCCATGGGCGCTCTTCAATCATATCCAGCGTGGTTTCATACATCCTGTAGCGAATCCCCCAGCTGCTCGCATGACCGACCACCTGCCCCTGATGCGCCCTGGTGATTTCGCTCACCCCCAGCACCAGCCTCTCCTTGACCTGCGGCGCCAGCAAACCCGTCGCCACCACCAGCCCGCCCATCGCCACCATCAGCATCAGCTGGTGCCGATACCGTGCCCGGAACTGGTGCAGCACACCCGCTGCGGCGGTCACCAGCACGATCAGCAGTGCCGTTCTGGAAGGCAGCATCCATATGAGGGCGCACAACGCCCCAAGTGACACCAAGACGGCCGCCACGCGCCCCTTCCCCCGCAACCATGGGGCCAGCAACAAGCCACTCACGGCGGACAGCGCCAGCAGGATCGCATTGGCAATCGACTTGTTGCCGCTGTAGTACAACAGGCTTTCCCAGACCGTGCTAGCCGGCAAGCCGACCAAGCGGTTCAGCCCCATCAAGACCAGGCTGGCTATCAGCCCCATGCAAAAGCCACGCACCGCCCAGGCCGCTTCTTCGGCGGTCAGCATCAACACCATCCACAGCATCAGGATGACCCGCAACAAGTGCAAGGCGTTGGACGGTGTTTCGGGGTAGCGCGCGCCCACCAGCAGCACCAATGCCGCCCAGGCCAGCAGCAACAGGCTGGGCCACCAGTTGGGTTCTCGGCGCAGGCGTTCCCAGCGCTCGCGCCAACGGCCTTGCACCAGCAAACCCAGCAACAGCGCCAGAAAAGCCGCGTAATTGAGTCCAATGGGAAAAAAGACGGAAACACCCCAGAACAGGGTAATCCAGCGGACCATGGACGACTTCGGCATGGCGGGCAATTGTAGGGAGCAATGCGCTCCGAAGGCCGGTTGGAGAGCAAAAAAAAGCCACCCATTCTGGGCGGCTTATTCACTGGAGCTCTGGGGTGGTTGAACGATTTTTTATCGAACTCACCTTCTCATGAACCAAACAAACTGCGTGTGACAGCGTGTGTGTGACAGCGATACCCGTAGACTGTATACAATTCTCCTCATCCACGCATCCCCTGTTCACGGGATGATTTGCCGTACGGAAGTATGCGCATCGGCAGGCAGACGCAGCGTGAAACGCGCGCCCCCATCCTCCCGGTTGCCGCAGCTCACGGTCCCGCGATGGCGCTCGGCGATGGAGCGTACCAGTGCCAGCCCCAGGCCCACGCCTCCGTCACGCTCGCTGGCACCGGGCAGACGGTAGAAGGGCTCGAAAATACGCTCGCGCTGCGCCTCCGGCACGCCAGGGCCGCGGTCGTCCACATACAGCACGGCGTGGCCCGCCTCTAGCGACAAGCCTGCACTCACCTGACCAGCACTGCCGTGGCGGGCGGCATTTTCCAGCAGATTGCGCACGGCGCGGCGCAGCAGCCTGACCACGCCAGGCACGATGATGACGTCGCTGCCTTCAGACACCTCCAGCACGGCGCCGACGCGGGCACTCTCCTCGGCCACCAGGCCAATCAGGTCGACCGACTCCACGGTGCCCATGTCGGCCTCGCGCGCATCCAGCCGGCTGGCCAGCAGGATTTCTTCCACCAGCAAATCCAGTTCGGCAATGTTGCGCTGGATTTCCTCGCGCGCGGCGGACGAACCCTGCGCGCCCACCAGCTCGATCGCCATGCGTATGCGCGCCAGCGGCGAACGCAGCTCGTGCGAGGCATTGGCCAGCAGCGATTTCTGCGACTGCAGCAGCGCGGCCTGTGAATCCATCAGGCTCTGCACGCGCTCGGCGGCGGCGTTGAAGCGGCGGGACAGGTCGGCCACCTCGTCGTGGCCGCTTTCGGGCAGACGCACCGACAAATCGCCCTCGCCCCAGCGCTGCACGCCGCGCTGCAGCGCCTCCAGCCGCTGCGTCAGCCGGCGCGCCACCGGGAACACGCCGATCATCACGCCCAGGCCGGCCAGGCCCAGCATCCACCAGAAGCCGTAGGGCGGGCGCAGCCAGGCCAGCGGGTGGTCGCCGCCACGGTACGGACCGCCGCCCACCACGCCACGGCCGCGCGGTGGCATTTGCAGGTTCAGCACCTGACCGTCCTGCAGCGTCACGACGAACTCGATGCCCTGCCCCGGCACGCGGCGCGGCTGCGCCTCGGCGTGGCCGATCACCGCGCCCGCGGCGTTGCGCACCACCACCTCGCGCGGCGCCAGGGGCTGGCGGTCGCGCTCGCGCTGCTGCTCGGCCTGGTGCCAGGCCC
This sequence comes from Pseudomonadota bacterium, assembly GCA_030538085.1. Taxonomy (GTDB): domain Bacteria; phylum Pseudomonadota; class Gammaproteobacteria; order Burkholderiales; family Burkholderiaceae_C; genus Ottowia. The sequence goes on from JAUNUR010000071.1 coordinate 9,997, forward strand.
AGCCTACCAGCAGGCTGAGCACGGCCACGCTGCCGGCCACGGCCAGCCAGATGCGCAGGTACAGCTTGCGGGCCAGAGGGTTGGTGGGCGCCACGGCGAGGACTCCGATACCGGGGCGTTCAGCCGCGCCGCGCCAGGGCGGCGACATGCGGGTGAGATGGGATCACTAAATCAAAAAACATAGCTGCTCGCGCTTGTCTTTCCTTGATTTCGGAGTCAAATGCTTTGAAAACGAGATATATCAGGCGCAACCCACTATCAAATTCATACTAACTGGCGCCGCCCTCAGTCCTGCTGCTTGGCGAACACGTAGCCCACGCCGCGCACGGTGAGAATGCGCTTGGGACTCTTCACGTCGGCCTCGATGGCGGCGCGGATGCGGCCCATGTGCACGTCGATCGAGCGGTCGAAGGCCTCCAGCTCGCGCCCGCGCACGGCCTCCATGATCTGGTCGCGCGTCAGCACGCGGCCGGCACGCTCGGCCAGCGTCACCAGCAGGTCGAACTGGTAACTCGTCAAATCCACTGGCTGGCCGCCCACGGTGACCTCGCGCGCGTCGCGGTCGATCTCCAGCGTGCCGAAACGCATCACTTGATGCTCCGACACGCCGCCCGGCCGGTGCCGACGCAGCACGGCACGGATGCGCGCCAGCAGCTCTCGCGGCTCGAAGGGCTTGGGCAGGTAGTCGTCGGCGCCCAGCTCCAGACCGACGATGCGGTCCATCGGGTCGCCCTTGGCGGTCAGCATCAGCACCGGCACGCGCGCCCGGTCACCGGGCAGCGCGCGGATGCGGCGGCACACTTCCAGCCCGTCGATATCGGGCAGCATCAAGTCAAGGATCACCAGGTCGATGGCCTTGTCCTGCACCGCCACCAGGCCCGACGCACCATCCAGCATGTGCGTCACCGCGAAGCCCGATTGCGTCAGGTACTCGCCCACCATCGCTGCCAGGCGGGCATCGTCTTCGATCATCAACAGGTGGTGGGTGCTCATGGGCTCCTTTCAACGAACGGGTGGGCAGCCCGATTCAGCCAAGCATGGATGATGGCGCGCGCGTGCTGGGTGGGCTTGAACCAAGGGTAAAGATAGGTAAATCGTAAATCGCGCGCCGCTCAATCCTGCCCTCACACCGTTTCCGGCTTTGATTCCACCCGCCGTGCCCGCGCCGCCAGCGCCACCAGCACCAGCACCGGCAGCCCCAGCAGCGCCGTGCTGGTGAAGAAGCCAGCGTAGCCGAAGGCGTTGACGTAATCGCCCGAGAAACCCGCCACGAACTTGGGCAGCATCAGCATCAACGACGAGAACAGCGCGTACTGCGTGGCCGAGTAGCTGATGTTGGTCAGGCTGCTCAGATACCCCACGAACGCCGCCGAGGCGATGCCGCTGGCCAGGTTGTCGGCCGACACCACGGCGATCAGCGCCGGCACGCTGTGGCCGTAGCCAGCCAGCCAGGCGAACAGCAGGTTGGTCAGCGCGCTCAGCACCGCGCCCAGCATCAGGATGCGCATCACGCCGAAACGCAACGACAGCGAGCCGCCCACGAAGGCGCCCACCAGCGTCATGATGACGCCGTAGACCTTGGTCACCGCCGCCACCTCGTCCTTGGTGTAGCCCATGTCCACGTAGAACGGGTTGGCCATGATGCCCATCACCACGTCGCTGATGCGGTACACGGCGATCAGCGCCAGGATCAGCGCCGCCTGCCACTTGTAGCGGCGGAAGAAGTCGGCGAACGGCGCCACCAGCGCGCTCTGCACCCACTCTTGCGCGGTGCGCGCAGGCGGCATGGGGCGCGCCATCGGCTCGGGCGAAAAGAGCACCGTCAGCACGCCGATCGCCATCGACCCCGCCATCACGAGATACGCCACCTGCCAGGCATGGTTGTCGTAACCCGCCGCGCCGCCCTGCGCGCGCGCGGCTAGCCACAGCACACCGGCGCCGGCCCAGATCATGGCCAGCCGGTAACCCGTCTGGTACGTGGCCGCCAGCGCGGGTTGCTCTTCGGTCGGGGCCGATTCGATGCGGTATGCGTCCAGCGCGATGTCCTGCGTGGCCGAGGCAAAGGCCACCGCCAGCGCGCACCACACCAATGGCGACAGCCAAACGACGAACCATGCATCGTCCGCCGCTCCCAGTTTCACTGGCGACAGCACCGCGCGCGGGTCGACCAACGCCAAGCCAACCAACCCGCTCGCCACCGCGATTTGCGACAACAGCAGCCAGGCGCGGCGGCGCCCCAGTCGCCGCGTTAGCCCCGGCAGCGGTACGCGGTCCACCAGCGGCGCCCAGGCCCATTTGAAGCCGTAAGCCAAGCCCACCCAGCTGAGATATCCGATGGTGCTGCGGTCGATGCCCGCCTCGCGCAATCGAAATGACAGTGTGCCCAGCACCAGCAGCAGCGGCAGTCCGGCCGAAAAGCCCAGCGCCAGCATGCGCAGACTGGCCGGCTGCAGGTAGACCTTGATCGTGTCGATCCACGACGGCTTGGGCGCAACGGGGGCGGCGGGGTTGGCGCTGTCAGACAAGGCCTGCACCCGTTTGCGCTGCCCGCGCCATCCAGCCGGTGCCCAGCTGCGTTATCTTGTTCATCTTCATCGGCCTCATTATTCACTTGCCATGTGCTGGATCTGCAACGCCAAGACTTCACCGGCATCCGCCACCAGCCAGCCCGCCAGCGCGTCGGTGTGGTCGCCTCGCCGCGCCTTCCTGCTGGCCGCCGGCAGCGCCGCCGCGGCCCCCGTGCTGGGGCAGGTGGACGTGGGCCGCTCATCATCGCTGCGCAACCTGGTGCCGGCCGAGGCGCTGGAGCAAGCCTCGCAAAAGGAATACAGCGAGCTGATGGCCAAAGCCCGCGCACAGCGCGCGCTCGCCCCCGACAGCCATCCACAGGTGCGGCGTCTGCGCGGCATCGCGAACCGGCTGATTCCCTACACCACGCAGTGGAACAGCCGTGCCCGTGGCTGGCGCTGGGAAGTCAACCTCATTGGCAGCAAGCAGATCAACGCCTTCTGCATGCCCGGCGGCAAGATCGCCTTTTTCAGCGGCATCCTTGATCAGCTCAAGCTGAGCGACCACGAAGTCGCCATGATCATGGGACACGAAATGGCCCACGCGCTGCGCGAGCATGCGCGCGAGCGTATCGCCAAGACGCAGGCCACCGGGCTGGGCCTGTCGGTGGCGGCCTCGCTGTTCGGACTGGGCCAGTTGGGCGATATCGGCGCGCAGATCGGTACCCAGTTGCTGAGCCTGAAGTACAGCCGCGACGACGAGACCGAGGCCGACCTGGTGGGCCTGGAAGTGGCCGCGCGTGGCGCCTACGACCCCGACGCCAGCGTCAGCCTGTGGAACAAGATGATGGCGGCCAACAACCGCCAGGGTGGTACCAGCTTCCTCAGCAGCCACCCCAGCGGGCCGGACCGCATTCGCCAGTTGCAGGCCAACATTCCGCGCGTGGAAGGCTTGTACCGGCAGGCACAGCGCGGACAGCCCGTGACAACGCCCGCGCTCGCCGAGCCTGTTTCTCCGCGCGCGCCCACGCCGCCCGTTGACGCGCCGTCGCGCTACGACACGCCCGTGGGGCAGCCAATCAACGTGCGTTGACCCCGTCGCCGCCAGCGCGCGGCGCCCTGGCATCAACCGCCGCGCACGAAGGGGTTGTGGCGGCGTTCCTCGCCCAGCGTGCTCTCCGGCCCATGTCCTGGGATGAACACGGTGTCGTCGCCCATGGGCCACAGCCGCTCACGGATGCTGTCCAGCAATTGCGCGTGGTTGCCCCCGGGAAAATCGGTGCGGCCAATGCTGCCCGCAAACAGCACGTCACCAACGAAGACGCGCCCGGCCTGGGGCGAGTGAAAAACAACGTGCCCGGGCGTGTGGCCTGGGCAATGGCGCACATTGAGAACGCATTCGCCCACCTGCACGGTGTCGCCATCGTGCAGCCAGCGCGTGGGTTCGAACTTCGCCACGGCCGGAAATCCGAACATGCGCCCCTGCTCGGCGATGCCGTCGATCCAGAACCGATCACCCGGGTGTGGACCGATGATGGGCACGCCCAGCCGCTCGCTCAGCTCGGCCGTGCCGCCGGCGTGGTCGATGTGCGCGTGGGTCAGCCAGATCTGGCCGATCCGCACGTCCGACTGCCGCGCCGCCGCCTCGATGCGCGGCAAGTCGCCGCCCGGGTCGATGACGGCGGCTTGCCGGGTGGCATCGCACCAGACGATGGAACAGTTTTGCTGAAAAGCGGTGACGGCAACGGTGAGGTAACGCAGGCTGGCGGTGCTCATGGAAAAGCGTGGGCAAGACATCGAAAAAGAGTTGGCAACCTTACCCCACAATCCGCGCGCCGGGCCTGCGGGCCTGCATGAGGAAGGCGTCGGACTCTTGACGCGGAACATGCGGAACACACTCGGCAGCGGTTCTTCCCGTTCCGGCGAAAGTCAGGCTGGCATGCCACCCCTTGCCAGGGACTGCCCCATCACCCGCTTGGCCGTATCGGGGTTCAGGTACAGGTAATCCGCCTGGAACTCGCCCAGTTGCACCAGCGCCGGAAGATCGTGAATGTCCACCACCTGGTGCCGGAACGTGGCCAACCCGCGCTCTCGCAACTCGCGTATCACGCGGTTGAAGTGAATGCCGGTCAGCCCGCAGACGGCGGCAAAGTCGACCTGCCGCAAGGGCAGCTCGAAATGCACGCCATCCGACAGCCCCACCGCGAACAGGCGTGCGTTGGTCTCACACAAGGCGTGCGCCACCCGGCCCAGCGCGCGCAGGCGCCCGATACGAATGATCCACTGGCGGTGCATGGCCGCATCGAGCATGGTGAGATACCACAGCTTCAGCGCCAGGCGCGGGTGCTGCCGCTGTATGACGTCCAGCTTCTCATGCGGCAGCACGGCTGCCCGCGCGCTGGTGAGCGTGCGAACGTCGTGATCGAGCCGCTTGAGGGGATAGCCATGCAGGTCCACGAAGTCACCGGCCACATGAAACGCCATCATGTGGCGGCTGTCGCCCGGGTCGTCGACGAAACGCCCCATGAAACCCTCCAGCAGCAGCAGGCTGGCATCCAGCTCGTGCCCGGCGATGATCACCAACTCCTTGGGGCCATATTCGCGCACTTCGGTCATGGCCGCGCGCAGAACCGCGTGCTCTTCAGTCGAGAGATTCGCGGAACGATGATTGAGAACCAGCTTCGTCAGCACGGGTATGCCTCCAAACCATTTTTTCAGCTCCCCTTGCCACGTCTTATGCAGATCGTCATGCATGTGCCTGCATGCACCATGGCATGCCGCGCTGGCCGCCATCGCGGTGGCGTGCCGTGCCAGTGCGGCATGGCCTTTGTAACCCGGAGGGCCGGCCAGTGCAATGCCGTGTTGGCCTGGCCTTGAACCCACGCATGCCGCGCGCCCCCGTTGGCCTCTTCAAAGGTTGCCCACGGGGCGATCAATACATCTGCAGATCGTAGTCGATGGTGATCGGCGCGTGGTCGCTGAACTTCTGGTCCTTGTAGATCGACGCCACGCGCGCGGCCTGGGCAATGGCCGGCGTGGCCAGATGGTAATCCAGCCGCCAGCCCACGTTCTTGGCGTAGGCCTGACCGCGGTTACTCCACCACGTGTACGACTCGCCCGTGGTGTCGGGGTGCAGGCGGCGGTACACGTCGACGAGCTGCAACTCGTCGATCACCTTGGTGACCCAGGCACGCTCCTCGGGCAGAAAGCCGCTGTTCTTCTGGTTGCTCTTCCAGTTCTTCAGGTCGATTTCCTGGTGCGCCACGTTCACGTCGCCGCACAGCACGAATTCGCGCTCGGCCTTCAGGCGGTGCAGCACGGGGTAGAACTCGGCCAGGAAGCGGTATTTGGCCTCCTGCCGCTCGGGACCGGACGAACCGCTGGGAAAGTAGCAGCTGATGACGGAGAACCTGCGTGCGGGCGTGTCGAAGCGCGCCTCCAGGTAGCGGCCTTCCTCGTCGAACTCCGGTGAGCCGTAACCGGCGATCACGTCGCTGGGCTCGTGCCGCGTGTAGATGCCCACGCCCGAATAGCCCTTCTTGGCCGTGGCCAGGTGGAAGTGCCCGCGCATGCCGGCCAGGATTTCGAAGCGGCCTTCGATGTCGGGCATCTGTGCCTTGATCTCCTGCACGCAAATACAATCCGGCGCGTGTTGCTCCAGCCAGGTTTCCACGCCCTTGGTCGTGGCCGACCGGATACCGTTGAGGTTGAGGCTGGTGAGCTTGAACAAAGGGGTTTCTCCAATGAACGGACCACGGGCGGCCAGCGGCGAGCGCGACCAGTTGGCGCGAGATTTCGTGCAATTCGCCATCGAAAGCGGCGTGCTGCGCTTTGGCGAATTCAAGACCAAGGCGGGGCGCATGAGCCCCTATTTCTTCAACGCCGGCCTGTTCGACGACGGGGCCAAGCTGGGCCGACTGGCGCAATTCTATGCGCGCGCCCTGCTGGCGTCGGGCATCGAGTTCGACGTCATCTTCGGCCCGGCGTACAAGGGCATTCCGCTGGGCGCCGCCGTGGCCGTCGAACTGGCGCGCCTGGGCGTGAACAAGCCCTTTGCCTACAACCGCAAGGAGGCCAAGGACCACGGCGAAGGCGGCGTGCTGGTGGGCGCGCCGCTGCAAGGGCGCGTGCTGATCGTGGACGACGTGATCTCGGCCGGCACGGCGGTGCGCGAGTCCATCGCGCTGATCCAGGCCGCCGGCGCCACCCCACATGCGGTGGTCATTGCCCTCGACCGCCAGGAGAAAGCAACCGAAAATGGACAAAATGTTTCCTGGTCGGCCGTGCAATATGTCCGCGATTCGCTGGGTTTGAAGGTCTGCGCCATCGCCCAGTTGGCCCATTTATTGCAGCACCTGTCGACAACTGACAATTTTTGCAATCACTTTGAAGCCGTGTCAGCCTATCGGGTACGGTACGGCGTTGAATGACCAAGATGACCATTGCTGCTTTTCGACTCGTGGCGAACCTCGCGCCCGCCGTGGGCATGGCGGCGGCGCTGCTGGCCGCCATGCCCGCATGGGCGCAATCGGGCAGAACCACGTCAGGCATCTACACCTGCGTGGACGCCCATGGCCGCCGCCTCACGTCGGACCGGCCAATCCTGGCCTGCATCGACCGCGAACAGCGCGAATTGAGCAGCAGCGGCACCACGCGCCGCGTGATTCAGCCCAGCATGACGGCGGTGGAGCGTGAAGCCCGCGCCGCCCAGGAACGCGAGGCCGAGGCCGAACGGCAACGCCAGCAAAACATTGCCCGGCTTGACCAGGCACTGATCACCCGCTACCCCGACAAGGCCGCGCACGACGCGGCCCGCGTGGAAACCCTGTCGCAGACGCAAAGCGTGATCCACGCCGCCGAGTTGCGCATCGCCGAACTGGCTGCGGAGCGCAAGGCCCTTGACGATGAGATGGAGTTCTACAAGAAGGACCCCACCAAGGCGCCTGGCAAGGTGCGCCGCGGCATCGAGGACAACAAGCAGGCGATGGAAGTGCAGCGCCGCGCCATCGCAGCGCAGCAGGAAGAGCGCGCGCGCATCAACGCCCGGTTCGATGAAGAAGTCGCTCGCCTGCAACCCCTGTGGCAGGCCAGGGCGGCCGCCCTCGCCAGCAGCACCGCCAGTGGCGGCGCGGCCACCACGGGCAACGCCAAGCGTCCCTGACGAAGCAAAGCGCTTTGGGGCCTGCCCTCAAACCCCTCGCGCCGCGCTTCGCTTATCCCCATCTACAGAGACTGCCCCCAAACTCCTCGCGCCGCGCTTGTCCCCGGTCTCGGGCGCCCTGCGGCGTTGCATTCCTTGCCAATAGCACAAGCTATTGGCTGCAAAATGCGCCTTGCAGGACACCCGATCCGGGGCAATCGCTTACCGCGATGAATTTGAGGACAGCCTCTCAGAACCATCGCTGACCGTGGCTATTTTTCAAGACAGACCCCAGAACAAGCGATAACGGTTTGAAGCCGTTTACAAGTCCTAAAAAAAGAGCTGCGGGCGTATGTATTTAAAGCGCCAAAGCTCTATTTCGTCGTTGAAAAAATTAATGGAGTCCCCTCTTTGGGCGTGCCACGGTCAAAGACATGGAGCGGAGGGCGCCGCGAGGCGTGAACTCAACGCGATGCGTTTGAGATACGGGGCCGGAATCCAGACGACGTGCGCGGGGAAACATGGCTCCCGGCTTTCGCCGGATGACGGTGATTGACGCCTTGAAGTGGAAATGGAATCACACGTCCACAGCAGCCAGGAACCTCAGCCGCCCAATTTGGCGCGCAGCAACTCGTTCACCTGCGCCGGGTTGGCCTTGCCCTTGCTGGCCTTCATGACCTGACCGACCAACGCGTTGAAGGCCTTGTCCTTGCCGGCCTTGAACTGCTCTACGTTGCCCGGGTTGGCGGCGATCACTTCGTCGACGATCTTCTCCAGGGCACCCGTGTCCTGAATCTGCTTGAGGCCCTTGGCCTCGATGACGGCGTCGACCTCGCTCGCCTCGCCGCTCCACAGCGCCTCGAACACCTGGCGCGCGGCGGCGTTGCTGATGGTGCCGTCCTGGATACGCCCAATCAGCGCCGCCAGTTGCGCGGCCGACACCTTGGCCGCCTCGATGCCGATCTCCTCGGCATTCAGACGCTTGGAAATCTCGCCCATCACCCAGTTGCTGGCCAGCTTGGGCTGGCCGCTCGCTTGCGCGGCGGCTTCAAAGTAAGCACCCATCGCCGGCGTCTGCGTCAGCGTGGTGGCGTCGTACTCGGGCAGGCCATAGTCGGCGACGAAGCGCTCGGCCATCTTGCGTGGCAGCTCGGGCATCTGCTCCCGCGTCTCCTCGATCCATTGCTCTGAAATACAGAGCGGCGGCAGATCGGGATCGGGGAAGTAGCGGTAGTCTGCGCTGTCTTCCTTGCTGCGCATGGCGCGCGTCTCGCCCGTGTCGGGGTCGAACAGTACGGTGGCTTGGCTGATGGGTTTGCCGTCTTCCAGTTGCTCGATCTGCCAGCGGATCTCGTAGTCGATGGCCTGCTGCATGAACCGGAAGCTGTTCAGGTTCTTGATCTCGCGCCGCGTGCCCAGCGGCTGGCCGGGCTTGCGCACGCTCACGTTGGCGTCGCAGCGGAAGCTGCCTTCCTGCATGTTGCCGTCGCACACGCCGATCCAGGTGACGATCTTGTGCAGCTCTTTCGCATAGGCCACGGCCTCTTCGCTACTGCGCATGTCGGGCTCGGTCACGATCTCAAGCAGCGGCGTGCCGGCGCGGTTCAGGTCGATGCCGCTCATGCCGTGGTAGTCCTCGTGCAGCGACTTGCC
>JAUNUR010000072.1 GCA_030538085.1 Pseudomonadota bacterium
AAGCATGCACAGCGCAGCATTTAATCTTGCTGAAATGGATGCCAATTCCGCGTGCGTTGCGCTTTGCGTGTCCCTGCCGCGGAAGTACCAGCTCGCCATGAGGCCGCCGGATTTTGTCTGGACGATGCCATCCTCCGGGGATGCCGCGAAGTCCAGCACATCGGGTAAGCCACGTGCTCGACTCCTGAATTCTTGCAACGACAGCATTAGTCACTCCTTCCAGCGGCGTGCGTTTGGGATCTGGGCTTGCATTCCCGTTTGTGCCGGGTAGTAGCCCTTGTACCGGACGTGCCGCAGATACACGGCAGACATCATTGGATCGTTCTTAGCCATATCGACCAGCAGCGCATGGATAGCGAGCCAGAACACCACGCCGATAACCACCTGTACCCACGAAGAAGCCGTGAAAGCGATCATGGCGGCGAACAGCATGGTCATCAGAACCAATTCGCGTTCACCGCCCAAAATCAAATTCGGGCGGTTAAGGGAGCGATGAATGGGAATGCGGCGTGGTGCGTCCATTTACAGCACCACCAGCGCGCCCGAGATACCGAAAAAGATGTTCAACAGCGACGCGCCGCTGACCATCAGGGCCACGGCCAGGATCATCAAAATGATCCGGCGTGTGAACTCGGACATTTCCCCGCCGAACACCAGGGCTGCAGCAGCGGCGAACATCGCAAGCACGCCGATGGCAAGCGCCGTCTTGCCTGTCAGGTTTTTTACCAGCTTGTCCAGTCCGGAATCCCACGGCATATCCGGGCCGGTGCCGGCAAAAGCATTACCAGCCAAAGCCAATGCACCCAACACCGGCAGACCAGCGCGGACAAAGAGTTTTTTCAGTAGATTCATGTTGCAAATGCTCCGATGGATTTCAGTTGATAGCGGCCGTTCTCGTGGCCCAGGACTTCTGCAATTTGCGTAACCAGGCGTCCAGGTGCCTCGTCGATCGGTTCTATAAAAATGACCAGCTTGACCGCAGTGGCGATAACCTGCGGGTTGGCCTTGATGTCCGGGTTTTCTTCGATGAGTTGTTCTAGTCGAATCAAGCCCTCATAAGCGGAGTCCGCGTGCAGTGTTGCCACGCCGCCGGGATGCCCCGTGTTCCAGCTTTTCAGTAAAGCCAGCGCTTCACCTCCTCTCACTTCGCCAACGATGATCCTGTTTGGCTTGAGGCGCATCGTGGCCCTCAGTAGCCGTTGCATCGAAACCGACTCGCTGGTTCTCAGCGAAACGATGTTGTCTACCTTGATTTGCAGTTCGCGGGTGTCCTCAATCGTGATGACTCGATCACGCGGGCAAATCGTCGGGAATTCCGCCAAGATAGCGTTTGCAAGCGTTGTCTTGCCCGAGCCAGTTCCGCCAACTACCAGAATGTTTTTTTGCGTTGCAATCGCTTGCCTGATCGCATCAACTGGATGAGCAGCACCCTCTTCGTCTTCGACTGCGTGGCGGCGTACCACCTTCTGCAAATACTCTTGCGTCAACGGGCGGATAATTCCGGCGCTGACGTATTCGTCCAGTCGGAAGACCTTGATGGCTTTTTTGCGCAGCGCGAATGCCGGAGCGGTGACGACGGGGGGGATGAGTGCTTGCAGTCGGCTTTGGTCGATTGGGAACTCGCCCTCTAGGATCGGGTTGTCGTAAGTGATGTTCGTGTGGAGCATCGAGGCACACGTTTTCAACATACTGGAGGCGGCGTTGCCGTCCAGATAAGTTCCGGTGAACTCCCATCCCTTCCCTGCTTTCTCTGTCCACAGTTTGCCGTCCGGGTTGAGTGCGATTTCAAACACATCATCGTCATGGAGCGCCCTCATAAAAGTGTCGCCGCACTCGCGTTCGATGCTTTCCAACAACCGCGCCTTTTGCAGTTGTTCGTTTTTTGTGCTCATTGCTTCAGCTTGGGAAATCGGGGTGGTGTCGCCACTGTTGGCGCGCTAAGATAGTAACATTTATATCACACATGGACGGCCGTCAGCATGACGACCTGAAATTTTTTTAGGAGCTTTGCATGCAAGACAGAACTAGCCAGGCCGTAGCGGCCCAGGTGGCCGCGATGGGGTGCGAGGCGTTTGAAGTTGGCGTTTATGACGCGACGCGGGAGCGCATGCTGACAAAAGTGTGGGATCGGGAAACCGTCCTGAAGTCGATCTCATACCTGAAATATCAGAACATGCAGGGCAATCACATCTACATCCGCCCTGCCGGCGCTCACAATTTGACATTGATGGACGATCTCAGTGCGGCCAAAGTTACGCAACTGAGTAAGGATGGCTATGCCCCGGCTGTTGTTGTTGAAACGAGCCCAAACAACTTTCAGGCATGGCTGAAACATGACCGCGTGCTGGCAACCGACCTGTCCACGCGCACCAGTCGAGAACTGGCGGCACGGTACGGCGGCGATCCGGGAAGCGCAGACTGGCGACACTACGGCCGATTGGCGGGCTTCACGAACTGCAAGCCGAAATACAAGCAGCCAAACGGGTTCTACCCGTTTGTCGTGCTTCGCGAAGCCACCGGCAAAGAGTACGGCAAGACCGACGAGTTGTTGGCTGACGTTATCGCCAAGCAGGAGGCCGAGAAAAGCGCAGAACAGGAACGACGCTCCCGCTTCGCTGCAGCAGCGCCAACCAGAAACTCGCGGATCAGGATCAGCAAGACAGTCAATGACTTCCGGAACGACCCCCGCTACGGGGGTGATCTTCACAGAGCGGAACTCGGGTACGCAACTTACGCAATTTCTCGTGGCGCAACAGAGCGGGAGGTTGTAGCGGCCATCATGACCCGTGACCTGTCCCATAAAGGCACTGACAACCGACAGACCGAGTATGCCGAACGCACGGTCAAAAAGGCCATCGAAATCACGCGCAGCCAGCCTGTACGCACGCAAGGCAAAGGCAGAGGTGCCTAAACCTTTTCCCGCCCAACGGGCGGCAGCGGGACGCTGAAAATTTCACCATGAAATTTTCGTATGTAAAGCTACATACGTCATCGCATCCAGCATCGGAGCTTCGCCAGAAGTAAGCAACGCGAAGCGTTCGTAAAAGTTCAGTTTGTCGGTTTCTGTCGTTAGGGGCGACAGCTACCAACAAACTCAGTAGTGGAACATAAAGGATCGCATACGATGACCATGATTTTACCACCTAAGCCATTGTCTTAGTGGTAAAATATTGGTATGTGATAGCCTATATTTTTAGGCTGAAATGTATGAAGAAAATTTCACCGTGAAATCAACTGGAGATTGAGATGACAGACGTCCCTGCTGCTGCGGCAACCAAGAAGCCGCGCGCAAAGAGGCGCACGGAGCGCTTGAATTTGTTGCTGTCTCACAAGAGAGACTTGCAGATGTGGGACGAAATCCGACAGCGCCCGGAGTACGCGGACATGGGGGTGTCGGAAGTGGTGAGGCACGCCATCCGAACGCTCTACAACGAGCACAGAACGGCCGATCAATTGGATGGGTATGAGAAACGCATGGGTGCGAGCCTCAGGGCCATGCACAAACACCTGAACCGCATGGAGAACGCGCAACAGATCAACATGGCTTTTCTTGAGGTTCTGATGCGTACCTACTACTACCACACCGTTCCGGTGCCGAAGGAGGCGGCACCGCAAGCCGTGGCAGATGCCAACCGTCGGATAGCGCGCTTCATCGAAGATGTCGCTGGGATGCTGGAGAGGGGCGGCGGAATCCAGGAGTTGACGATCCGCATGATGGAGATGGAGTCTGACGAGGCGGCGGAATGACTGAAGATGATGACGGCTACCGCAAGCTGCGTTTGACCTTCAAGCCCAAGCGCACTGACGATGGCCGCGTTGTCAGTCAAACCATGCGCAGAGTTCAGAACACCATGCGCAAGAACGGGGGGCGTTTTTCCAAAGGGGGCAAACACACTGCGCGTATGCGTGGTGCTTCAATCTCCGGTGGCTACAAGCCCACGATGCAGCGTTGCGCGGTTCGGATGAGCTTTGCGGCCAACAAGGTGTCGGGGCAGTGGGCGGCGCATGGCCGCTACATCGCGCGCGAGGGTGCAAAGTCAGAGCGTGAGCGTGAACAGGGCTTCACGGCTGCGGGACATGTGAATGTTGGCAAGACGCTGGATGCGTGGCAAGCGGATGGCGACCCACGCATGTTCAAGTTCATCCTGTCGCCTGAGTTCGGCCAGGACATGGAAAGCATGGAGCGCTTCACCAAGGACTTCATGGCGAAGCTGGAGAAAGACCTCGGCGTGCCCCTCGAATGGGTGGCAGTTGACCACTACAACACGGATCACCCTCATGTTCACGTCGCCATGCGTGGCGTCGATAGAGACGGTCAGGAATTGCTGCTCCGGCCGGATTACGTGAAAACAACGCTGCGTCATCGGGCGCAGGAGGCGGCGACTGAGCAGCTTGGCATCCGCACAGAACAACAGCAGGAAACCGCGTTTGATCGAGAGGTAAAGCAGCGTCGGTATACCTCGCTTGACCGGATGCTTCAAAAGAAAGCTGTTGAAACCCCTGATGGCAACAGCTATGTCAATTTCAATGACAAGCTGCCAAAGAGCGAGACGGCCAAGAAAATGCGTCTGTTCCAGATTCGCCGTCTGGTGGCATTGGAGAAAATGGGCCTGGCCCAGCCAGCGGGGCATATGCAGTGGGCGCTTTCCGGGCAACTCGAATCCACGTTACGCACGATGCAAGAGAGCGGCGACATTCTGAAAACCATGTACTCGGCCCGAGACATCCAATCCGATCCGAGAATGCCGATGCAGAAGACAACGCTCCAGCCGGGGCAGACGATAGAGGGCCGTCTGATCGCCACGGGCGAGGAAGAAAATTCCGGCAAGTCCTTCGCTTTGCTTGAAAGTCCTGATGGTATAGTGCATCATTTATATCAGACTATGGCAATGCAAAAGGCAAGGGCGGACGGCACGCTCAAGCGTGGCGACTACCTCACTGTGGAGGGTAAGCAGCTTGAAAAGGGCGGGAAGAAATTTACCACCCTTGTCGTGCGAAATCATGGCAGCGGTCACAAGTTGCTGACCGACGACAAGCGTTTGGCGGCGCAGGTACTGCGCGGTGTCCACAAGCACAAAGCATTGCCAAAGCATCGGCCTCTTGCGGGTTGGCTTGGTGAATACCAGCAAGCCATTCAGAAGCGGGCGGCAGATTTGCTGAGGGATGGCGTAATCCGCCCCGGCACGAACGGCATGGAAGTCGTCGCGCCACGTCGCTCACAGCAACCGCGCGCGCAAACGCAAGAAAAGAAAAGGGGGCCGTCTCGATAGTCTCGATAGGAGCTTTCCGATGAAACAGGTAATGTTGACGGGTGCGGCCATTGGCAAGCCGCGAGGTGGCATGTGGTATTGGGGTAGTTGCTACGGCAATGGTGCGCTGGGAGCAACCCGCAGGGAAATCTGCATGAAAGCCGGTAATGCTAACGTTGACTTCTACAGCGGCATCGGCGCGTTTGGTGGGGTCAACTGATGGCTGACCGCGCCCAGCCTCATGAGCGCGTGCGAGCGCTGCGGGACGCCATGCGCCTCAAGCGCAAGCAGCCGCTATCCACTGACGGCGGCGTACCTGTGGTCGAGGCGGATATGCCGCTATCCGACCTGGCCGCTGAATACCGGCCAGAGCTGCCGGCTGCTTCCGCTGCTGTGAGTGCCCCAAGCGATGGCGACCCGCAGTAAAACACGGCAGGGCGAGAGCAGAGACTTTCGGAAAGACCTGACGGACACCATCGTAGGTCTTGTCGAGAGTGGCACCGCGCCCTGGCAGAAGCCGTGGAATGCGGACGCGGCAGGCGCTGCCCTGCGCGTGCCCTACAACGGCACCACGGAACGCCCTTATCGGGGGGCCAATTCGCTCTACTTGATGGCTCGACAGATGCAGCTTGGCAGTGACGATCCGCGGTGGTGTACTTACAAACAGGCTCAAGCTGAGGGATGGCAGGTTCGCAAAGGCGAAAAAGGCACCACGGTTGAATACTGGCAGTTCGACCAGGAGGAGCAGCGCGAACGCCCGGATGGGGTCAAGGAAACGGTTTCCGTCAAACTGGAGAAACCCCGCGTTTTCTACGCAACTGTATTCAACGCGCAGCAAATTGACGGTATTCCCGCGCTACAGCCGTTAATGTCAAAACCCGCATGGGAGGTCAGTCAAGCGGCAGAACGTGTGCTGGCTTCTTGTGGCGTGTCGATCCACCACGACCAGGCCGATAGTGCTTACTACGTGCCTTCCCGTGACGCCATTCACTTGCCGCCGCGTGAGAGCTTCCCGCGACAGGAGGACTACTACGAGGTGGCCTTGCATGAGGTGGCGCACTCAACCGGCCACCCTTCCCGTCTTGGCCGTGACCTGAGCGGTCGTTTCGGTTCGCCGGAGTACGCGCGCGAAGAACTGCGGGCGCAAATGTGCAGCTTGTACCTCACTGCCGAGCTGGGCGTCCCATTCAACCCGGAACGCCATGCCGCTTATCAAGGCTCATGGGTGGAAGCCTTGAAAGGTGACAAGAACGAAATTTTCCGCGCTGCGCGCGATGCGGAACTCATGGCCGATTACGTCATTGGCCTATCGCGCGAACACACTTTGACCAAGGAGATTGATATGGCTGAAACCGCCGAAATCACCCCCGGCGCAACCCCTGCTGAAGTTGCCCCGCAATCGCAAACGATGGCCTTCACGCAAGAAGAACACCAACTCGCCAGCAACGATGTTGCGGCGTTCATGGAGACGGGCCCGGACGGTGCGGCGGCACGCACCGCGATGGCGAAGGACATGCGCGAAAAGTTCAAAGACGCTCCTGGCTACCGGGCGGCGCTGGAAACCATCACGCCAAATCTGTCCACGCTGACGAACGCCCGCACGACCGTCCAGCAACGTGAAAGCCTCTACGCATCGGCGCTGGAAGCCCGTGATCAGCAAACCCGCGATGACCCGGAGCATCGTGACGAGCTGGCCCGCATGTCTAAAGCCGACATGGTTTCAGCCCTCGAAAAGCGGATGAAAAACTTCGATTGGTCATTCGAGTATTCCGATGACTATAGGGGTACAGCCAAGGAACGCGAAGAACTTGAATCCATCAAGAAAGACTTGCATGAGCTTTCGCGCGATGATCCGGCGCAAGCTGCGGCCTTGTGGGACGCCAACGCCATGTATGTCTCACGCCCCGATTTCCTACCGGAGTTGACGCCCGAGCAAAAACGCGAAGCCGAACTTGATGCCGCCATCGAAACACAAGAAGGCCCGGAACAATTGCCCCTTGGGCAGATTGCCGTGCTGTCCATCAAAGACGAACAACGCTGGCGCGATGCAATGGCAAAAGGCGACAGCGCGATGGCCCACAGCATCCAGCAAGAAGCCGCTGCGGACTTCGCCAAGGAGAAAGGTATTCAGTCGGGCATGGTTGACGCAGCAAATGCCCGCGCCAACGGTCAAGCCAAGCTGTACTTGCCGCGCGAAAACGGCAAGTACACGGGCCAGATCGTAGAAGTCAACGACCGTTACGCCCTACAGCAAATCCGGGAAAGCAACAGCTTTGTCGCGCACCCGCTCGACAAGCTCAAGGGTCAGCAACTCAAGGCTGGTGATCGGTGTCTGATGGAATATCAGGACGGGCAACTCACGGTGCGCGAGCCTGAGCATGCGCGCAGCGCGCCAGGTCAATCCGCCACCGAGCGGCTCAGGCAACGTCCTGGGCATACTGATCCCGAAGTCCAGCCTAAGGCGTTCAACGGCGAATTGGTTCAGCTCAAGAACGAGCATGCGGGCAAGGACGTCAAGATGGTGATGGCAAAGGACGCCAACGGCACCGCATACACCGGCGCGATCATCGCGGAGACGGGTGACAAGGTGCTTCAGCGCGTCTCCGAACGCGCGGAATCATCCTTTCGCAGTTCGGTCAGCAATCGAAGATACGTGATGCAAAGACCGATATTGGTGATTACCGTGGCGCGGTTGTTGCTGTCACCAGGGAGCATGTTGCCCAGCAACTCGGTGCCAATTCCTTCGTCGTGCATGAGAAGGATCGGCTGGCGGGTACCTTCCAGAAGGGCGCGCATGTCGCAATCAAGTACAACAACGGACGGGCCATTTCCACGTTGACCCAGCAGCAGCGCGATCAATCGCGCGACCAGTCGCAAGGTCAACAGGGTAGGGGATTCAGCCGATAACCGCGCGCCGCGTGCGCGCGGCAGAAAGGCATTGAAATGGCCGGCAAGAAGCAAGTCACCAGTCCTCTCTACAACCTGCCAACCCAGGGCAGTGGCAAGCGGCTTTCGGGTGTGATGTGGGAGGTCGTTGTCGTCGGCCTGCTCGCCATCCTGCTCGTAAGCTGGGCCGCGACACAGTACCTTGCTTCCAAGCTGGGCTACCAGGCCGCGCTGGGTGAACCCATCGCCAATTTCATCCGCCCGATTTACCAGCCGTTCGCGTGGATCGTGTGGGGATGGAAATATGGGGATATGGACAACCCGATGGTCAAGGACATCTTCGGCAACGCTTACATGGGCGTTACCGGTGGTGTCCTTGGCGGCATCTTCCTGGCGGCCTACATGAGCTACCGGCGCACGCGCAACCTCAGCTCCGGCAGTGAGCACATCCACGGTTCAGCGCATTGGGCAACCCCGGAGGAAGCGACGGCCACTGGCCTGCTGGGCACCGGGCAAGGCGTCTATGTTGGCGCCTATCAACGACCTGGCAGTCAGCGTGTGGAATATCTGCGGCACGATGGCCCGGAGCACATCATGGCCTTCGCGCCGACTCGTTCGGGCAAGGGTGTTGGCCTTGTGTTGCCGACCCTGCTGAGTTGGCCGCACAGTGCTTTGATATACGACATCAAGGGCGAGAACTTCGCGCTTACCGCTGGTTGGCGCCGGGAAGAAGCAGGCAACCACACGCTCAAGTTCGAGCCGACCGCAACGGACGGCTCCAGCGTGCGCTTCAACCCTCTAGAGGAAATCCGGCTGCGCACCGACAAAGAAGTGTCGGACGTTCAAAACATCGTCACCATGATCGTTGACCCGGACGGCAAGGGCCTCAATGACCATTGGGCCAAGACCGGCCACGCGCTGCTTGTCGGTGCCGTGCTGCACGTGCTGTATGCCGAGCCGGACAAGACCTTGACGGGCGTCTCCAACTTCCTGTCCGACCCGTCGCGCACCTTGCTCGACACGCTCAATTACATGCTGGGCACGGAGCACGACCCTGATGGCTCGCGTGAGTGGGCCGAGAACGTCCATCCTGTTGTAGCGGCCAGCGCGCGCGACATGCTCAACAAGTCCGAAAACGAAATGTCGGGCGTGCTGTCCACGGCCATGTCGTTCCTGACCCTCTACCGCGACCCCGTGGTGTCCAGAAATACCGCCGTCAGCGAATTCAAGGTGCGCGATCTCATGAACGCCGACAAGCCGGTATCTCTGTATCTGGTGGTGCCGCCCAGCGACAAAGACCGCCTCAAGCCACTGATCCGCCTGATCGTGAATCAAGTTGTTCGCACGCTCACCGAAAAAATGGAATTCAAGGATGGCCGCAGCGTGGCGAGCTACAAGCACCGGCTGCTGCTGCTGATCGACGAATTTCCTTCGCTGGGCAAGCTCGATATTTTTGAGGAGGCGCTGGCTTTCATCGCGGGCTACGGCATGAAGGCATACCTCATCATCCAGGACATATCTCAGCTCTGGACGGCCTACGGCAAGGACGAAAGCATTTTCTCAAACTGCCATGTGCGTGTGGCTTACGCGCCCAACAAGATCGAAACGGCGGAGCTGCTGTCCAAGATGACGGGCACCGCCACCATCGTGAAGGAAAGCACCAGCTACAGCGGCGACCGCTTGCAGCCGATGCTGGGTAATGTGTCCACCAGTCAGCAGGAAGTCTCGCGCGCGCTGCTGACCCCCGATGAAGTCATGCGATTGCCGGCAGCGAAGAAGGACGCAAAAGGCAATGTCACCGAGGCTGGCGACATGCTCGTGTTCGTCGCCGGTCACTCGCCCATCTACGGCAAGCAGATCCTCTACTTCCTTGATCCGACGTTCAGCGCGCGCGCGAAGATCGCTGCGCCGACCCAAAGCGACCGCCTCATGATCCCGGCCGAACAACCGGCGCTTGACGCGCCAGCGGAAATACCGCAGCCGCAGCAACCGCCGAAGGAGGACATCGCAGCCAGCTACACGCAGGTGGAGGCTACCGCCGCGCCCGTTGCCGCTGCTGCGGTGCTGGCACCCGAAGAACTCAGCGACGACGAGGGCGTCGTGCTCATTGAAGATGCGCCAGATGACATTGCCGACCCGGCGCCGCCATCCGACGATGACGACATACCACCACCCGAACACATGCAGCCGCCGCCGTCTGACGCTGACCTGGCTGACGTGGCCAGCGCTGAACCGGCTGCGCCGCGCCGCACTGGCGATGCGGATGACTTGCTCAATGAAATGAAAGCGCTCAGTGCCGATTCGGAATCCGATGCGGGTTTCATGGGCATGTTCGATGACGTGCTCGACATCAAACCGACCAATAAACCGAAGGCGGCGGCAAGCGGCGGTGAGGCCCAGGACATCGACCTCAGCGACGGCATGGTTGATTTGTTGAGCGAGGTTGCCAACGAGCCTGCCCATCGCGGCACCGACCGCGACCATTGATCCGTGGCCCGCCGACGCACGGGTGGCGAACGCGGGTCTTCCATCATCACCACCCAAGGAAAGACAACCATGCGACTCCAGTACATCAACCGCCACGAAGTGGCTGGCTTCTGCGGCAACGTCGAATTGCGTTATATGCCGAGCGGCGATGCCGTGCTCGACCTGTCCGTGGCGACCACGAATTCATGGAAGGACAAAGAGGGGAAGTGGCACGACGATACCGAGTGGCATAGCTGCATCTTCTATCGCAAGCTCGCGGAAGAAGCGGCCAAGGAATTGCAGAAGGGCAGTGCGGTCTATCTCGTCGGCCGTGCCCATACGCGCGAATGGACAGCCAAGGATGGTAGTCCCCGCAAGCGCAAGGAAATCATCGTGGACAGCTTCCACGTCATCGCCTACACGCGCTCCGACAAAGAACGCGCGCCCGATGACGCGCCACCAGCAGACGGCCCCGAAAGCACACCGCCAGCCAACATGGCCGGTTTCGACCAGGCTTAAATAATTTTGCTTTATCGTGATATAAATATATCAATCATGTCGACTGCTTTCCCGCTCATGCACCATATCACCCGCAAACACATCCTCATGGCCTGCCTGCCGGGCGCCGTCCTATTGATCGCAGGCGTCATCGCTGGATTGGCAGGAGTGCGCTTCAACATCACGAAGTCGTTGCCGCTGGGCTTGTGGCACATCACCGACCAAATTGGACGGGGCACCTACGTCACCGCGTGCGTGCCGCCCACGGCGCCCATGATGCAGGTGGCCATCGAGCGGCGCTACTTGCCGGACGGTGCCTGCAAGGGCGGCTACGCGCCCTTGCTGAAGCGGGTCGTGGCGGTGCAGGGGGATATCGTCACGCTCACCCCGGATGCGGTGCTGGTCAACGGCGTGGCGCTGCCCAACACCGCCACGCTGGCCTACCGGGCCATCGACCCCTTGCCAGCCGTCGAGCGCGGCACCTACGCGCTTGGGCCGGGCGAGTTTTGGCTGATCGCCAACGACGACGCCCGCAGCTTCGATAGCCGCTATTTCGGTGCGCTGCACCGCTCCGACATCGCGCACGGCATGAAGCCGCTGCTCGTTTTTTGACGGCTGAATTCATCACGACACAGGGAGCAGGCATGAGGCTGTTCATCGCAGAAAAACCATCGCTGGCCGCGGCCATTGCTTCCGGCTTACCTGGCACCGCCAACAAGACCCGTACACACATCGAAGTCGGCAACGACATCGTGACTTGGTGCGTTGGGCACATCCTTGAACAGTTCATGCCCGAGGACTACGACCCAGCCTTGAAGCAGTGGCGTGCCGAAACGCTACCGATCGCGCCGGATCAGTGGAAGCTCAAAGTCAAGGACGGGATGCAAGGCCAGGTCAAGGCCATTGGTGACTTGCTGAAGCGGGCGAGCGTCGTTGTGAATGCGGGCGATCCCGACCGGGAGGGTCAACTGCTTGTTGACGAAGTATTGCTGTACCTGGGCAACCGCAAGCCGGTTCAGCGGGTGCTGGTCAATGACTACAACGATGGGCCGCTGCGCAAGGCGCTTGCGAGCATCCAGGACAACACCGAACAACAGTTCCGTGGTTGGTACGACAGCGCCTTGGCCCGCAGCCGCTTCGACTGGCTTTTCGGCTTGAACCTTACCCGTGCGTACACGCTTGCCGCGCGTCGCATCGGCTACGACGGCGTGTTGACAGTCGGGCGCGTGCAAACACCGACCTTGGGTCTTGTCGTTGCGCGCGACCTTGCCATCGAGAACTTCAAGCCTGTGCCGTTCTACACCCTCACGGCCAGCGTCATGCATGCCAAGGGGCCGTTCGCCGCCAACTGGCGGGCCAAGTCCGGCCAGGCCGGGCTAGACGGGGAGGGGCGACTGATTGACGCAGCCGTGGCGCAAGCACTGGCCGCGCGCCTGAATGGCAAGCCAGCCAAAATCGTCAAGTACGAGAAAAAGCCGGCGAACGAGCATCCCCCGCTGCCGTTCTCCCTGTCCAGCTTGCAGATGGCGGCCAACGACCGCCACGGTTTCACTGCGCAACAAGTGCTCGACATCTGTCAGGCGCTGTACGAGACGCACAAGCTGACTACCTACCCGCGCACGGACTGCAACTACCTGTCCGAAGCGCAACACGCCGACGCGCGCGGCCTGCTGGACGTGGTGTCAGCAAACCTGCCGGCGCTGGCTGCCGTTGCGGCCAAAGCCGACACCAGCCGCAAATCCCCGGCGTTCAACGACAAGAAAGTGACGGCCCACCATGCCATCGTGCCCACCGCGCGCCGCATGGATGCGGCGGCATTGAGCGACAACGAGCGCAAGGTGTACGACATGATCGCCCGGGCCTACCTGGCGCAATTTTTCCCGCCGTGCCAATTCATGTTGACGGACATCGAGGTGTCCATCGACGGCGAGACATTCACCGCCAAGGGAAAGACTCCCATATCGGCGGGCTGGCGGGAAATCTACGCGCTGCCGGAACCCGACGCCGACGACGATGCGGAGGCCGAGGCCAGCGACAAGCAAGAGCTGCCGGTCATGCAACAGGGAGATACCGCCCTCTGCGAAAAATGCACCGTCAAGAACCGCAAGACCACGCCGCCGCGCCGCTTCACGGACAAGTTGTTGTTGGCAGCGATGCTCGACATCCACAAGTACGTCGATGACCCCGCCGCCAAAGCGCGACTCAAGGAGGGGCAGGGTATCGGCACCGAGGCCACGCGCGCAGGCATCATCGAGGAACTCAAGAAGCGCCAGTTCATCCAGCCGCTCAAGGCTGGTTCCAAGGAGCTTGTCAGTACGCCTTCTGCGCGCGGCCTGATTGCCGCGTTGCCCGCACATGCCAAGAACCCGGCGTTGACGGGTATTTGCGAACAGGCGCTGGACATGGTGGCCGCCGGGCGACTGACGGCGGACGATTTCATCGCCCGCAACATGCAGCTCATCACGAAGCTGGTAGACGACGCCAGCACCGCCACGCTGAACGTGCCCGTGGCGCCGACCGTGCAGTGTCCGCAGTGCAAAACGGGGCAGCTCAAGAAACGCAGCGGCAAGAACGGCGCGTTCTGGAGCTGCACCAACTGGAGCGCCGAGCCACCCTGCAAGGCCAGGTACGACGACTTCCGTGGCAAGCCGAACTTGAATCCGAAGCCCAAGGGTGGCTTTGCCAAGAAAACCCCCGCCAAGAAGGCGCCGAAATGAGCGAAGGCTCGACGGACTTCATCGACACCCTCTCGCTTACGCGCGAGCTGGAGAACGCCCCAATTCGGGGCGACGGTGACGCTGCCGAAGTGGATCTGCGTCAGCACGCAGAACGCATTGGCCGCGTCATGGCCGTCGCCGTTTGCGAGCAACTGCTCGCCGCGCTGCAATCGGAGGCGCAACGTCACGGGCTGCGTTTCGCGCGCTCGGCCGTTGATGCCTGCTTGCCCACTGATACTGTCAAGCAGAGCCTGGCGCGTGCGGCATTCGATGCGCTGCCTTGCGCGCTTGGCGCACATGCAAGCACGGCTTGGGCTGAACTGCTGCTGACCGTGCTCAAGGCGCAAGGCTTTTCGCTGGTGCCCGCGCCAGCTCAAGCATGACGCTGCGCGCCCGTGTCCTTGGCCTACAAGGCGCGGGCGTCGCGCTCGCCGCAGCGCTGGGGTGCGTCTCATGGGGCGCGCACCCGCTTGCCCTTGGGCTGGCGCCCGCGCTGGCTTTTTTCTGGGCGCTGGCACCGACCCGCTGGGGTGCATACCTGACCGCATTTGCCTACTACCTGGCCGTGGCCCGTGGCCTACCTTCGGGCACCACCGTGTTTTTCGGCGTGGACGCTTCGCTGGCCCTTGGCGTCGGTTTGTGGGTGGCGTCGTCGGCGCTGCTGGCTGCTCCGTGGGCCGCGTTCTGGCCCACGCATAGGGCAGGGTACTGGTGGCGGCTTCCGGCCGCCCTGGTGGCGGTTTCCGTGCCTCCGCTGGGCATTTTCGGATGGGGTAACCCGCTGACGGGCGCGGGCGCCCTGTTTCCCGGCCTTGGATGGGCCGGTCTGCTGGCCTGCGGCCTGCTGATGATCGCCTACGGCTACGCCGTAGCGGGCCAACGCCCGGCGCGCAATGCGCTGGCCGTCCACCTGATCTTGGCCGTGGCACTGGCGTGGGGCGCCAGCCGTCCCGATCCCGTCACCGACGCCGTTGGCCTCGATACCCGCTTGTCGGGCGTCGGCCTGGGCCGCTATGACTTCCTGCGCGCCTACCAGCACAACCAGGAGCTGATTGCGCTGGCGCAGGAGCAGACCACCGACACCCTGTTGCTGCCCGAGAGCGTTGCGGGCTTATGGCAGAGCAGCACCGCCGAGCTTTGGGCGCGCGCCGAGCGCCTGCCCGGCCGTGTCTTTGTCGGCGCGGCCGAGCCGCATCCAGGCGGCGACTACAGCAACGCCATCGTGATCGTGACGCCGCTGGACCATCAGGTGGTCTATCGCCAGCGCGTGCCGGTGCCCGTGGGCATGTGGCACCCCTGGCGCGAAGACAGCGCCATCGCGCACTGGCGCGCGCCTGGCGCTTTCAGCGTTGGCCGGGCGCGCTACGGCGCGCTGATCTGCTACGAACAATTACTGATGTGGCCGGTGTTGCAGACCTATGCCGAATCGCCGTCGCTGGTACTGGCGCCGACCAACGCATGGTGGAGCAAGGACACCTCCGTTCCCGCCATCCAGCAGTCCGTCGTCACGGCATGGGCACGGCTGTTCGCCACGCCAACGGTGTCTTCTTTCAACTACTGACAGGAACTTCCATGAGCACCGAAACCGAGAGCGATGAGCAGCGGCCCGAATCGTGGCGCTGCCCGTTTTGCAGCAGCGACGTGCAAGACGGTTTCACCGTCTGCACCGGCTGCAAGGCCACTGTCGTCTATGGCGTCACGGGTGCCGAATGGCAAAGCATGGCCTCGGTGGGCGCGGCCGTGGGCGGCATGACCGCGGCCCTGCTGGTGTTCTACCTGCCCGCTTACTTCGACTTCCCGCCCGGCTGGGGACTTGGTTTCTACGGCGTGGTGCCGGTGGGCCTTGTCGCTGCCGCCATCGGCTACACGTTCGCGCGAATGCGCGATGTGCAGCGCCGCCGTCAACCGCCCCGCTTCTTTCGGACTCGCTTGCTATGACCCCAGACCTGCCGCCGGATGTTCCAGCCCTCATTCGTCAATGTGCCCCCCATGTGGCCGTGCAGACCCTCAAGCCGTTGATCCGTGTGGAAAGCGCCAAGCGTCCGCACGCCATCGGCTACAAGGTGGTTGCCGGCAACGGCACCGTGTACCGCCTGACCCAGCAGCCCAGGAACAGTGCCGAAGCGCAACAGTGGGCGCGTTGGTTCATTGCCAATGGCTACCGCTTTGACGCCGGCATTGCCCAAGTCAACACAGTCAATTTCGCGTCCACCGGACTGACGCCCGAAACCATGTTCGATCCATGCGCCAGCATTCGTGCGGGTGCCCAGGTGTTGACTGACTGCTACACGCGCGCTTATGCGCGCTACCGCAACGAGCAGACCGCGCTTCGCGCGGCACTGTCGTGCTATCAGTCGGGCAACTTCCGCACGGGCTTTGCCACGGGCTACGTCTCCAAAGTCTTGACCGCTGCGGGCGTGTCTGAGCAGCCCGCCGCGCCGCCTGCGGGCGCGCCGCCATTGCAACAGGTGGGCGGTGCTGTCCGGCGGCCTGCAGCCGTGATCGCTGTGCCGCAAAACATCCACGCCGTGCCCAGTGAAATTCCTGGCTTCGGGTCGGCGCTGCCGGCATCCGATGCCGTGTCGCCCGGTGCCTTCACGCCCGAGCTTTCGCCTACTGATGCGCTACCGGCTACGCCGGCTGCTGCTTCTGGCGGCGAAATCCCCCCGGAATTACTTAGGAGTCTGCTATGAAAATCATGAACATGACCGCTTGCGCGTTGACCGCGCTGGTGCTGATGGGATGCGCAACTCATCAAATCGCCGGGCCTTTGGCGTGGCACTTCGATTACAGATCGGAGCAGCGCGTCGATGGCGTCATCCGCGCCTTCGACAACGGGCACCAGGCCATCGTCCAGTTTGTTGACCTGGAGCGCTCGCGCCCTATGTTCATCGACCAGTCCGGCGGACCGTTGGAATACGAAATACGCGGCCAATACGCGGTCTTGCCGCAGATCGTCCCGCGCTTCACCGTCCGCACGACGGCGGGCGCGGCCACCTTCGACTATCAAGGCGTGGTGCGTACCGCGCCTGAGGACGGCCCGCAGCCCGAGGTGACAACGCCGGCGCCGGCGGCACCGGCATTCGCTCCCGTCGCTGCGGTGGCCGCACCGGAAACTGCGAAGGAAGCCGCCGAACTCCAAAGCCTGCGCGATCAGATCGCCCAGGCCCGCAAGGAATTGGCAGCAGTTCAGGAGGAGTTGCGGGCCGCGCGCGAGACGCGGCCATTGCCCGAGGTGATGCGAGTTCGCTTCGCCCCGAACAGCCATGCCTTCGTGCCGGATTCCGTCGTCGCGGCAGAGCTTCTGGATGCGGCGCGGCGCGCCGGTAGTGTCTTTATCGTGGGGCACACCGACAATATTGATGGCCGCGCGGACAAGGACGCGCCAGCAGACAAGGCGCGCGGTCGCGTCGCCAAGGACGCGCTGGCGCTGGCCCGTGCCGAGGACGCGAAGGCGTTCCTTGTGCGTCACGGCGTTGACGCCGCCAAGATCGCCGTTGCCACGAATGGGGATCGTCAGCCCGTCGCGGCCAACCTCACGCCCGAGCACCGCGCGATGAATCGCCGCGTTGACGTGTCGTTCGCCAAATGATTTTTCAACCCGAAAGGAGCACCATGTACTTCATCAAAACCCTTGCGGCCGTGGCCGTAGTCGCCTCGCTGGCCGGCTGCGCGCCGATGCTGTCCGGCGCCATGAACGCCGGCACCACCGAAGCCGACGTGCTTGCCAAGACCGCCGCGCACTTCGGTGCGAAACCCGAGGAAGTCAAGATCAGCGCTGTCGATAAGCAGCTTCTCGCCACCGACTACAAGGCCACGTACAAGGGCGTGCTCTACAACTGCACGCTCTACTACGGTTCCGTGACCTGCAAGAAGCCGGGCACCTGATCGACCAAGACCGCTGTGCGCGGTTAAAAATATGCCCATGAAATTGCTGGCCGGCGTGCTGCTTGTGGTGTGCGCCTGTCGTGTTCTGGCCTTTGGCATCGACGGCCGCGTGGTGGCCGTGCTCGATGGCGACACCATCGACGTGCTCGATGCCGCGCACCAGGTGTACCGGGTGCGGCTTTTGAGCATCGACGCGCCGGAACGGGGCCAGCCGTTCGGGCGGCGTTCCAAGGACTCCCTCAGTGGCATGGTGGCGGGTGCCGAGGTGAATGCCCGATGCAGCAAGATGGAGCAGCGGCCGACAGGGCAACGCAGTCGTGTCTTGTGCAAGGTGTACCGCGACGGGATAGATATCAATCTGGCCCAGGTGCGCGCCGGTATGGCGTGGCACTACAAAGCCTTTGCGCGGGAGCAGCCGGTTGATGAGCGTGCCGTCTATGCGCAGACCGAACAGCAAGCGAGGATTGAGCGGCGGGGTCTGTGGGTTGATGGGGAGCCTGTAGCACCGTGGGATTGGCGACGTGCCCAACGGGAAGGTGTGTTGCCGTGATGGTGACGGCGTGAGGATCTGCACCAGGTGGATCTGTCACCAAGAAAGAAGCGAATGCGGGTTCCTGTGGGGCATTTTTCGCTAAAGCGAAAAACCGGGATGCCCATTCCGGGCGCGGCTATTCGCCTTGGTCGTTCCGACTGGCCGCGAGCGGCCACCCTCCAGGCCACCACTTGCCATCGCTCAAGCAGGGAAGTCAGCGGCCCGCGCGGGCGGAACGCTCCCGCAAGGGGAGCAACCACGCCCGCGCGGGCCGCTGACATCCCTTCGCCGCTGGGCTTAACCCTGCAAACCTGGCCCTTTCGCTGAAGGCGAAACGGCCGCGCCGCTTGTAGCGGCGTGTGCTTGGTGACAGGCCTGAGCTGGCCAGGCGCAGCATG
Source organism: Pseudomonadota bacterium (assembly GCA_030538085.1). Taxonomy (GTDB): domain Bacteria; phylum Pseudomonadota; class Gammaproteobacteria; order Burkholderiales; family Burkholderiaceae_C; genus Ottowia. The sequence goes on from JAUNUR010000072.1 coordinate 18,635, forward strand.
TGTCACCAATGGGAAGCTGAACCGCCGCCGCCCGGTGGGCGGGAAAAGGGAACATCCGGTAACAACAAAAACACCTATTTTGTTGGACATATCGGGGC
>JAUNUR010000073.1 GCA_030538085.1 Pseudomonadota bacterium
CCCAACGCCGAACCTGAATAAGCCATGACCCAGCAAATCACCCCCGAGCTTCGCCAATGGATCGTTGACCAGGCCCAGGCCGGCCACAGCGCCGAAAGCGTGTTGCAGTCGATGAAGGCCTCCGGCTGGGACGAGAACGTGGCCATCGACGCGATGGAGAGCACCCTGCGCGGCCACCTGAACGAGCAGGCCGTGGCCCAGGGCCTGCCGCCGGCGGTGCCGGTGCCCGAGCCCGACGTGGGTGATTCGCCCCTGTACCTGGACGCCGGCGACCGCCGCGTGGCCGTGCTCAGCGTGATGGCGGCGCCGCGCGTGGTGGTGTTCGGCGGCCTGCTGTCGGACGAGGAGTGCGACGCGCTGATCGAAGCCGCCAAGCCGCGCATGAGCCGCTCGCTCACCGTGGCCACCAAGACGGGCGGCGAGGAGGTCAACGAAGACCGCACCAGCCAGGGCATGTTCTTCCAGCGCGGCGAAAACGAGCTGGTGAAGAAGATCGAGGCGCGCATCGCCAAACTGGTGAACTGGCCGGTCGAGAACGGCGAGGGCATTCAGGTACTGCAGTACGTGCCGGGCGCCGAATACAAGCCGCACTACGACTACTTCGACCCCGACGAGCCGGGCACGCCCACCATCCTGCGGCGCGGCGGTCAGCGCGTGGGCACGGTGGTGATGTACCTGGGCGAGCCTGAAAAGGGCGGCGGCACCACCTTTCCCAGCGTGTTTTTCGAGGTCGCGCCCAAGCGCGGCAATGCGGTGTTCTTCAGCTACGAACGTCCGCACCCCAGCACCAAGACCCTGCACGGCGGCGCGCCCGTGATCGCGGGCGAGAAGTGGATCGCCACCAAGTGGATGCGCGAGCGTGAGTTTCGATGACTCGGGAATGGGTGTCGCAAACGGCCTGTATGGCCTTGCGGCACTGTTTTGCGTTCAAAACGATGACCAATGTGGCCGTGGCTGGCGCCGCATGATGAATGACGAATGCGTCATCTGTCATTTTGAAAGCCAATGCGTATCGGTCAGCATTTCAAAACCATGAAGATTGAAGCAAACGGCCTTCGGCTCGAAGTCGAGGACAGCGGTGGCGGTGGCCCCGTCGTGCTGCTGGTGATGGGCCTGGGCGGCCAGCTGATCCACTGGCCGGCTCCCCTGGTGCGGGCGCTGGTGGATGCGGGCTACCGCGTGGTGCGTTTCGACAACCGCGACGCGGGCCTGTCCACGCACATGAGCGCGCTTGGCGCGCCCGCCATCCCCTGGGTGGCGGCGCAGGCCTGGCTGGGGCGCCGCCCGCGCGTGCCCTACATGCTGGCCGACATGGCGGACGATGCGCTGGGCGTGCTGGATGGCCTGGGCATCGGGCAGGCGCACGTGGTGGGCCTGAGCATGGGCGCCATGATCGCCCAGCGCATCGCCCTGGCCGCGCCGGCACGGGTGCTGAGCCTCACGTCCATCATGGGCAGCAGCGGCAACCCGCGCCTGATACGGCCCAGGCCGGCCGTGATGCGCGTGGCCGCCTCGCGCGGTCGGGCGGTGGGCGACGAGGCGCTGCGACGCTACTACACGCGCTTTTTCAAGGCCATTTCCAGCCCGGTGTTTCCCCCCACCGATGCACAGCTGGACGACATTTTCCGGCGCACCGCGCAGCGCCACAGCCCGCGCGCCGACGCCATGCAGCGCCAGGTGGCCGCCATCTTGGCCGACGGCGAGCGCGCCGCGTTGCTGTCGCGCATCCAGTTGCCGACGCTGGTGCTGCACGGCGCCGAGGACCCATGGGTGCCGCCCGCTTGCGGGCGCGACACGGCGCGGCGCATTCCCGGCGCGTGCCTGCACCTGGTGCCCGACATGGCGCACGACCTGGTGCCCGTGGGCCATCCCGAGATCGTGCGGCGCGTGCTGGCGGTGCTGCTGCCGTTTCTGCGGGCGCCCGCCGCGGCGGAGGCGGCATGAGCACCACCTTGCCAGAGCAACCGATGCGGGAGCCGGGCCACGCCCTGCACGGCGCGCCGTTGGGCCAGCCGACGGTGTACGCCGACCAGTACGACCCGGCGCTGCTGTTTCCCATCCCGCGCGCGCCGCAACGGGCGCGCCTGGGCATTGGCGGGCAGCCGGGCTTTTTCGGTGCCGACCTGTGGACGGCGTTCGAGCTGTCGTGGCTGAACGCGCGTGGCAAGCCGCGGGTGGCCATCGCCCACGTCATGGTGCCGTGCGAGAGCACGCACATCGTCGAGAGCAAGTCGTTCAAGCTGTACCTGAACAGCTTCAACGGCACGCGCGTGGACGATGCGGCGGAGGTCAAGCGCCGTATCCAGACCGACGTGAGCGCCGCGCTGTGGCAGGGCGGGCCGGTGCGCGCCTCGGCCAGCGTGCGCCTGATCGCGCCGGAAGACTTTGACCGCGAGCCGGTGCGCGAACTGGACGGGCTGAGCCTTGACCGCCTCGACATCGACTGTGACGCCTACGCCGAACCCGCGCCCGAACTGCTCACCGCCGCCTTCGATGAGCAGCCGGTGGAAGAAACGCTGACCAGCCGCCTGCTGAAAAGCAACTGCCCCGTCACCGGCCAGCCGGACTGGGGCAGCGTGCAGATCCGTTACGCCGGCCCGCAGATCGAACAGGCCGGGCTGCTGCGCTACATCGTCAGCTTTCGCAACCACAACGACTTTCACGAGCATTGTGTCGAGCGCATGTTCACCGACCTCTGGCAGCGCTGCAAGCCAACCAAGCTGAGCGTGTACGCACGCTACACGCGCCGCGGCGGACTCGACATCAACCCCTGGCGCACCAGCCATCCGGGCAAGCCGCCCGTGAACGAACGCACGGCGCGCCAGTAGCGGGGGCTGCCGGGCTCGAACATCGCCGTTCATACCGTTTTGCGTTCAACACGATGACGAATGACCGCGGCTGGCGCCGCATGACGAATGACAAATGACAAATGACGAATGTCTTCTTTGTCATTGAAGCGCAGCGAAGTCATTTGTCATTTGTCATCGTGAAAGCCAATGCATATCAGGCGCCGCTGAAATCCTTCAGTTCGGCCAGCGGCGGAAAGTGCCCGGCGCGCTTGTCCTTCATCGCCGTCACGGCTTCGCGCACGTGGGCGTTGCTCCAGATGGCGGCCTGCATCCAGCCCATCTGGCGCAGGCTGTCATCCACGCCGTGGTCGCGCGTGTAGTGAATCACCTGCTTGGTGCCCCAAATCGCGACGGGTGGCTTGGCGGCGATCTCTTTCGCGCACTGCATGGCGGCGGCGAGGCAGGCCTCGGGCGTGTCGAACACCTCGTTGACCAGGCCGACCTCGCGGGCCTTCGCGGCGGGCAGGCGGCGGCCGGTGTAGGCCAGCTCCTTGACCATGCCCAGCGGCACCAGCTTGGGCAGGCGCTGCAGCGTGCCCACGTCGGCCACCATGCCGATGTTGATCTCCTGGATGCAGAAGAAGGCATCCTGCGTGGCGTAGCGGATGCACGCCGCCGTGACCAGATCGACCGCGCCGCCGATGCAGCCGCCCTGGATGGCGACGATGACGGGGATGCGCAGCGTCTCCAGCTTGGTGAAGGTGGCCTGCAGCCCGCCCAGCAGGTCGGCGATGGCGGCGCGGCCTTCGGGGCTGGCGTCGTCCATCTGGATGGCGCCGCCGAACACGTCGAGCGCCATGCCGGCCGAGAAGTGCTTGCCCGTGCTGGACATGACCAGCGCGCGCGCCTCGCCGCTGGCGTGCAGGCGGGTGAGCACGGCGTCCAGCTCGCGCCAGAAGGCGGGACCCATGGTGTTCATCGCCTCGGAGCGGTTGAGCACCAGATGGGCAACGTGGTCGGTGACGGTGAGTTGGAAACAGGTGAGGTCGGGGGTGTTCATGTCGCGACTGTAGTGCGGCGCGTGGGGCCGGCGCAGTCCCGTGTGGGACGGGCCGTGTGCCCCGGCTGTTGTGGGAGCGGGCTTGCCCGCGATGGGGCCGTGGTGCTACGGATGCGCCCCAATCGCGGGCAAGCCCGCTCCCACAGTGCTGGCAGCACCGAGATGCTTCAAAAAATATAGCTGTCAACGTTCACTGAAACAGCGGCAGATCGAGATCATCTTCTGAGGTCTTGGCTTCGGTCAGTTCCGCCGCCTTGACCAGCGAGCCCACGCGCACGCCCAGCAGGCGGATGCGGCGATCCAACTGCACGCGCTTCAGGCACTGGCCCGCCACCTGGCGGATGCGGCGCGCGTCGTTGGTGTGCTCGGCCACGGTGGTGTCGCGCGTGACGATCTTGAAGTCGTCGAAGCGCAGCTTCACGCCGATGGTGCGGCCGACGTAGCCCTTAGCAACCAAGTCGGCAGCCACCTGTTCGGCCAGCCGGGTGAAGATGGCGCCCAGTTCCGCCTTGTCGCGCACGGCGTGCAGGTCGCGGTCGAAGGTGGTCTCACGGCTCATGCTGACGGGCTCGCTCTCGGTCACCACGGGGCGCTCGTCGCGGCCGTGGGCGGCGTCGTGCAGCCAGGCACCGTAGCTCTTGCCGAAGTGCGCGATCAGCCAGTCGCGCTCGCGTGCCGCCAGCTCGCCGATGGTGGTGATGCCGTGGCCTTGCAGCTTCTCGCCCGCCTTGGGGCCGATGCCGTTGATCTTGCGGCAGGGCAGCGGCCAGATCAGGCGCTCCAGATCGGCCTCGTGCACGATGCTGATGCCGTTGGGTTTGTTGAACTCGCTCGCCATCTTGGCCAGCAGCTTGTTGGGCGCCACGCCGATCGAGCAGGTCAGGCCCGTGGCCTGGAAGATGCTCTTCTGGATCAGCCGCGCCAGCACGCGCCCGCCCTCGCGCTGGCCACCGGGCACGTCGGTGAAGTCGATGTACACCTCGTCGATGCCGCGGTCTTCCATCACCGGCGCGATGTCGAGGATCACTTGCTTGAACGCGCGTGAGCAGCGGCGGTATTCGTCGAAATCGGCCGGCAACAGGATGGCCTGCGGGCACAGCCGGGCCGCCTTCATCAGCCCCATGGCCGAGCCGATGCCGAAGGGCCGCGCCGCGTAGCTGGCCGTGGTGATGACGCCGCGGCCCACGTAGTCCTTGAGCAGCGGGAAGAAATCGACCGGGATATCGGCCAAATCGGCGGCGGTCCAGCTGCGCTGGGGGCGCTCGCGGTTCAGGCGGGCGATCAATTCATCCTCGCGCCGCCGTCCGCCGCCAATCACCATCGGCAAGCCTTTCAGCTGCGGATAGCGCAGCCACTCGACCGACGCATAGAAGGCGTCCATGTCGAGGTGGGCGATGCGGCGAGGTGGCGAGGGCACGGCTTGAGCTTAGCGCGCAGACGCTGCCATACTGGCAGGCATGCCAAACTGGATTCGATCCGCCGGGCGCTGGCTGCTGTCGATGGCAACGGTGATGCTGGCCTTCGTCGCCATGCTGTGGGGGTATTACGGCGCGCTGTGCAACGACGCGCTGGGCTGGGCGGTGCTCATCATGCTGACCTTCTTCGTGTTCGCGCTGGAGTTCGTGCTCATCGCCTGGGCGCTGTGGCTGGCGCTGACGGCCGGGTTGGCGCTGACGCCGATGCCGCGCCGATCACGCGTGGCGCTGTTTTTCGTCCTGCCGCCCGCGCTGGCGGCGTTGGCATGGGGCTTCGCCAAGTTGACGGGGACGACGCGGGGCTGCGTGATCGGTTTCTGAGCGGCCTGGAAACGGCCGGTGTTTTTTCAACGCATGACAACGGTGGCCGTGCAAGTATGTTTCTAGAAAACGTCAACAGCTTCAAGCGCCCGGCGCCGCTGTCTCGAAGGGGTTGAGCACGTCCAGTCCCAGCGCCTTGAAATCGGCCATGTTGCGCGTGACTACCTTCAGGCCGTGCGCGCGGGCCGTGGCGGCGATCATGGCGTCTTCGTACAAAGTGTCCGACTTGCGGTGCATGAGCCGCGCCCAGTCGCGGAAGGCCGCGGCGTCGAGGGGCAGCACGTTGTAGGCTGCGGCCACCTGGTCGAGCCAGGCCTCGATCTCGCTGGCCTTGGCGGCATCTTGCTCGCGCGTCAGTTCGATGCCGGCCTGGATTTCGCCCAGCGTGACGGCAGAGAGAAACAGTTGTGCATCGTCCACCGACTGCAGCCAGGCCAGCACCGCGCCGTGGGGGCGCTGGCGGCGAAGCTCGGAGACGACGTTGGTGTCGAGCAGGTACATCACTCGGGCACCGGCACCGGGCGCCGCCGCGCGCGGCCGCGTGGGGGTAGCAGCAGATCGGTGCGCGCCACGTCGGACAGCAGCAACTGCTTCAGCGAAGGGCGCGCGGCGTGCTGCAGGCGCCGCCATTCGTCGACCGGCACCAGCACGGCCGCCTCGGCGCCCCGCCGCGTCACCATCTGAGGGCCTTTAGACAGGCAGGCATCCAGAAACTCGCTGAAGCGCGCCTTCGCATCCTGAACCGGCCAAGCGTGCATCGTCATCTCCAATCAAACCAGTTAGATGACTAGTTTAAATGGGGTGAGGTGGGCGGTCAAATGAGGGTGTTCTGAGCGTGGCCAGTTTCCTTTGTAGGAGCGGGCTTGCCCGCGATGAAGCGCTGTTGCAGGCGATGCGCCCATCGCGGGCAAGCCCGCTCCCACAGACCCGATGGTCAGATTTCGACGGGAGTATATGTGTCTAGCGCTTGTAAATAAAGCGCTAGATGGTATCTATGTTGGGAGTATATGTATCCATTCACCTGATGCTCGGGAGCACCGGCCTGCTCGCCACTCTCCCTTGCATACAGGTGTACTGGGCCGTCAGGCGTTCGCCGGCAGCACCGTGCCCACGCACTCGCCAAAGCCGATACGCGCCGCGCCGTCCTTCTGGCACCAGCCGCGCAGGATGATGGTGTCGCCGTCTTCCAGCCAGGTGCGCTGCTCACCGTTCGGCAGTTGGATCGGGTTCTTGCCGCCGGTGGTCAGCTCGATCAGCGCGCAGGCCTGGTCGAGCGTGGGGCCGCTCAGCGTGCCGGTGCCGAGCAGGTCGCCGGGTTGCAGGTTGCAGCCGTTGACGGTGTGGTGCGTCACCATCTGCGCCGCCGTCCAGTAGGCGTGCTTGTAGTTGGAGTGGGTGATGCGCGCGGGCGCGGCGCCGGCTTCGCGCATCCTGGGGGTCAGGACGAGGGCTTCAAGCGCGATGTCCAGACCGCCTCGCGCGCTGTTGGTGGCGCTGCTCAGGTAGGGCAGGGGCTGCGGGTCGTCGGCGGGTCGGCTGAAGGGGGCGCGGAACGGGGCCAGTGCCTCCATCGTCACTATCCAAGGTGAGATGGTGGAAGCAAAGTTCTTCGCCAGAAAGGGGCCGAGCGGCTGGTATTCCCACGGCTGGATGTCGCGCGCCGACCAATCGTTGAACAGCACCAGGCCGAAGACGTGGTCTTCCGCCTCGGTGATGGCGATGGGCTCACCCAACTCGTTGGCGCGGCCGATGAACACGCCCATCTCCAGCTCGATGTCCATGCGCGCGCTGGCTTTCAGCACGGGCGCGTCGGCCTCGGGCGGCTTGACCTGACCCTTGGGCCGCTTGAAGGTCTGGCCCGAGATGACGATGGACGACGAACGGCCGTGGTAGCCGATGGGCACCCACTTGTAGTTGGGCAGCAGTGGGTTGTCGGGGCGGAACAGCTTGCCGATGTTGGTGGCGTGGTGTACCGAGGTGTAGAAGTCGGTGTAGTCGCCGATGCGCGCGGGCAGCGCGTATTCGGCTTGCACTCGCGGCACCAGACAGGCTTTGAGTGCGGCTTCCTGAGATGAGCCCGTTTGCAATGCTTTCGATAGTGCCTGGCGCAGCGCGGATGCCGCCTGGCCGCCCATGCCCATCAGGTGGTTGAGCGTGGATTCGGCGGCGGCCTGAGCTGGCGCCAGTGCGTCGCCACTGAACACGCCGGCTTGCACGGCGGTGGCCATGTCCACGATCTGGTCGCCAATCGCCACGCCGCCACGCCAGGCCTCCTGGCTGCCTTGGCGGCGGAAGACGGCAAAGGGCAGGTTCTGGATCGGGAAGTCGGTTTGACCATCGTTGGCGGAGGTGACCCAACTGGTCAGCTTGGGGTCGTGGGTGTCGTTCAGTTGGGGCATGGCAGGCAAATTCACGGCGTGAAGGAAATGGATTCCAATTCCAAATCAAAGCGGCAACAAGTTGCCCGTCATTCCGGTGAAAGCCAGAATCCAGGCGCCATCCACGTGCAAACCTGGTACGCCGCCCCGGAGATTCCGAAACGTGAAAGCGCGCTTTCGCCTGGATGACGGTCGTTGGTGTTTCAAATGAAAATGGGGTGACAAGAATAGCGCGGGCTTGCCAACCGCGCCGCGAACGCCTTATTACTGACGGCATGACCTTGCGCGTGAAGGCTGGCCGTGCCACAATGCTGGGTTCACCGCAGCTTGATGGCCTTTGGCAAAACGGTTGCGATGAAGAATATTTAGCCAAACATCTTCCTTCTTGCATGTGGCCGCTCGTTTTCACAGGGCGGCTTCTTGATTCCAGCCGCTGCCCGCTTGCCGGGGTTTCAAATGGTGGCTGTCCGGCGCTCGGCAAACCCTTTGGGGGGCCGGCGCCGCGCTGTCAGATGGTGGGTGTCGATTCATGAACCCTGGGCGTTACACGCCCCCATCACGACATGCGCTGTTCACGGCCTGAATCCGCCGTGGCGATGCCCATGCGAGAAAGTCACAGGAAGACCATGGCCTCTTTCGAGGAAAACACCTCCTTGGCGCTTGAATCACAAGCGCCGCAAACCGCTGATACGGCGGCACCCATCAACCCCTTCGCCGCCCTGGGCCTGGCGCCCGAGTTGCAGGCCGCCGTGGCCGACCTGGGCTTCACCGAGCCCACCGCCGTGCAGCAGCGCGCCATTCCGCTGGCGCTGCAGCCGCACGCCGACGGCTTCAACGACCTGATGGTCAGCAGCCAGACCGGCAGCGGCAAGACGGCGGCCTTTCTGCTGCCCGTGCTGCACACCCTGATCGGCATGCAGGCCGAGGAGGCCGCGCGCGAGAAAGCCGCGTGGGATGCCAAGGTAGCCGCCGCGCTGGCCGCTGGCGAGCCAGCGCCCAAGAAGCCGCGCCGCCGCAGCCCGCTGGATGCGCGCAAGTTCAAGCCCGCCGTGCCCGGCGCGCTGGTGCTGTGTCCCACGCGCGAGCTGGCGCAGCAGGTGGCGGCCGACGCCATCGACCTGGTCAAGCACTGTCGTGGCCTGCGCATCGCCAACATCGTGGGCGGCATGCCCTACCAGATGCAGATCGCCAAGCTGCAGAACGCCAACCTGGTCGTCGCCACGCCGGGCCGCCTGCTTGATCTGGCCGGCAGCGGGCAAATCAAGCTGGATCAGGTGCGCTTCCTCGTCATGGACGAGGCCGACCGCATGCTCGACTTAGGGTTCGCCGACGCGCTGGCCGAGGTGCACCAGCTCACCTCGCAGCGCCAGCAGACCATGATGTTCAGCGCCACCTTCGCGCCGCGTATCCAGCAGCTCGCGCTGCGCGTGATGCACGAGGGCGGCAGCAAGGTGCAGCGCGTGCAGGTCGATACGCCGCAGCAAAGCCACGCCAACATTCGGCAGGAGCTGTACTGGGCCGACAGCCCCGAGCACCGCCGCCGCCTGCTCGACTACTGGCTGCGCGACCCGAGCATCGACCAGGCCATCGTGTTCGCCTGCACCCAGATCGAATGCGAGCAACTGGCCGAAGACCTGCAGCAAACCGGCTTTGCCGCCGTGTCGCTGCACGGCGCCCTGAGCCAGGCCGTGCGCAACCGCCGCCTGGGCGCGCTGCGCGATGGCCGTGTGCAAATCCTGGTGGCCACCGACGTGGCCGCGCGCGGCATCGACGTGCCCACCATCACCCACGTGATCAACTACGGCCTGCCGATGAAGGCCGAGGATTACACCCACCGCATTGGCCGCACGGGACGCGCGGGGCGCGACGGGCTGGCCATCACGCTGGCCGAATTCCGCGACCGCCGCCGCCTGGCCGATATCGAGGCCTACACGCAGCAGCATTTCCGCCCGCTCACCATCGGCGGGCTGGAGCCAACCAAGTTCTTCCCGTCCATCCAGGAGCAGCGAGCGCCCGCGCGCAAGGGTGGCCGTGGTGCTGGCAAGGGGCCGCGCGCTGGCGGTGGTGGCCGATCTGGCCGTGGCGCAGGCGAATCACGCGGGCCCAAGCTGGTCGGCTTCGGTCCGGGCAAGCCGGCCTTCGACCGTCGGGATGCAAAACCAGACCGGCGCAAGGCCAAGCCCGGACCAGCGGCCACGCCGGGGCACCGCGCACCGGCTGCCGCGGCGCACCCGGCCCGGTCCGCCAAGCCCTACGTGGCGCGCGGCGACCGCTGAGCCCGCGGCCCATCGCGGGCCGGTTCGGCGCGTGGCTTGGCTTGCGCCTCATCGTGGGCGCCGGCCAGCCGCACCACCTGCCTGAGCGCGATGGCGCCAATCACCAGCGCCCAGGCCACCAGACCGTGACCGGTGTGCACCTGGTCGTTCTGGCCGTAGTTCACGCACAGTTGCGTGGGCGTTTCGGCATACAGCAGGCCGGCGGTGGCCATCATCCAGCCCAGGTTGCCGGCCAGAAACAGCAGCACCTCGGCTGGCATGCGCGCCAGCCCGCCGGCCAGCAACCAGCCGGCCAGCCACAGGCTGAACACCTTCAATAGCGCGACGCGGCCGTCGATCAGGGCCATGTCGAGCGCCGAGGGCACCATCCAGACAATGGACACCAGCGCGCAGTAGGTGGCAGTGCTCCAGCCGTGCCAGTCGAGCAGGCGTGCGTGCTGGCCGATGCGCCGCAGCGGCGCCCAGCCGCTGCTCAGCCGGTGCGCGGCCCAGCCCGCCGCCAGCAGCAGCGGAAACTCGATCAGCATGTGCCAGCTCATGCGCGACTCGATCAGGTGGCGCGCCGCCGGCCACAGCAGCAACAGTGGCAGGCCGGCCAGCACGGGGCGCGCCAGATGGCCAAGGCGCCGCAGCCATGCCAGGCGGCCTTGCATGACCAGCGCGTTCATGCGCCCGTCCCCCGGCGATTCAGCGCGATGGCGGCGTTGAGCGCGCGCGGCCATTGCTCGAAATCGAACAGACCACGCAGCCGGCCATCGGCGTCGATCAGGTGGATGGCGCCGTTGTGGTTGAAGCCGCCCAGGCCATCGGGCACCACCACCACGCCCAGCGCGCGCAGCAGCGCGTCGGACTCGGCGTCGCTGGCTGGCGCGCCCAGCCACCACCAGCGCGCGTCGGCCTGGTGCGTGCGGGCGTAGCGCGCCAGCTCGGCTGGCGTATCGTGCGCGCGGTCGATCGACACCGACAGCAGGCGCACGCCCGCCGCATCGGCGCGCTCGCGCATCTGGCGCTGCATCTGCTGGTAATGGCTGCCCAGCGCCTGGCACACGCTGGGGCAGCGCGTGTAGATGAAGTCGACCAGATAGGCCTGCGCGGCGGTGTTGGTGCCCCAGGCGGGTAGCGGCTCGCCCCGGCTGTCGATCAGCGCCACCGGCGCCGCCTGCAGCCGCTGCTGGCCGATCTGCCAATGGCGGCGCGACTCGAAGGTCCAGCGCTCGAAACCCACCGTCCAGTGGTACAGGCCCGCCACCAGCAGCGCCGCCATCAGCAGGCACAGCAGCGCGCTGGCGCGCGGTGCCCAGCCGGCGGTGTCGGGCGTGGGCGTGGCGCTCATTTCAGCGCGGTCAGCTCCGCGTCGCCCTGGTAGGGCTTGTTGCGATCGGCGGTGTCGGCGCGCGCGGCGGCCACCGCCTCGGCGCTGATCGGGCCGGCGCTGTTGCCCCACTGGCTGCGCACGTGGGTCAGCAGGGCCGCCAGCTCGGCGTCGTCCACCTGGGCGGCGAAGGCCGGCATGCTGCCGTTGTAGGCTTGGCCCTTCACCGTCAGCGGCCCTTCGATGCCGTGCAGCACCACGGCGATCAGCGTGCTTTCCTTGCCCGTCACGTATTCCGACTGTGCCAGCGGCGGGAACACGCCGGGCAGGCCGGTGCCACCCGCCTGGTGGCAGGCGGCGCAGCGCGCGGTGTAGGCGGCGGCGCCATCGACCGCGGCGCCACCGCCAGCGGCGCCCGCGCCGGGCGAGGCGGCGCGCAGCTCGGCCAGCTCGCGGCCATCGCCCAGTTCAGGGGCGATGGTGAGGTTGGAGCGCAGGATGTAGACGATGCCAAAGAGCATCAGGAAGGCGGTCAGGCCGATGACCACCCAGGGCACCGGGTTGTTGCCCTCTTGCGGTTCGGGGTGTTCGCGCGTTTCCTGCGCATTGGGTCCGTGGATGCGGTTCATGGCTTGCCGGCCCCCGATTTGAGCGCCGGCAGCACCGGGAAGCTGCGGTCAAGCGATTGCAGGTAGCGCACCAGGTCGACCGCATCGGACCGCGCCACCACCACCTGGCCGTTCGGCGGCGCGGCGTCAGGTGGCAGGTTGACCACGATTTCACCTTCTTCCGCCTTGGGCTTGACTTCGAACAGGTAGGGGTAGCTCGGCATGATGCTGCCGGGCACGTAGGCGCGCGGCTGGTACAGGTGGCCCAGCTGCCATTGCTCGCTGGGCTGGCGCACCCCGATGTTCATCAGGTCGGGGCCGGTGCGCATGGTGCCCAGCAGGTGCGGGCTGTCGTAGGCGTAGTCGCCCGCCACCGTGGCGCGGCCCCAGCCACGGCTGAAATCGGGCGCGAAGGATTTGGCGCGCGGCTGCTGCGTGTGGCAGTAGATGCAGCCGTTGGCGATGTAGACCTCGCGGCCACGCAGTTCGGCGCTGGTGTAGGGCTTCAGGCCGGGTGTCGGCGCGACCTGGCGCACCTGCAGCAGGGGCAGCACCACCAGCGCGCTGGTCGACAGCGCCAGCGTCACCATGGCGCCGCTGATGAGTTTGATCTCGCTGCGCATCAGGCCTGCCTCGCTTGCAATGGGGTGGTGGCGGCTTCCAGCCGGAACAGGGTCTTGAACAGTGCCGGGCGGTCGTGGTTGGGGCCCCAGCCCAGCGCCAGCGCGATGAAGTGCAGCGCGAACAGCAGGTGCCCGGCCACCATCAGCGTGCCGCCGATGCTGCGGCCCTTGAGGTAGGGCAGGGTGACGGCGACCGACTCCATGAAGCCGCGCGTCTCGTCCAGCATGGCCAGGCCTTGCAGCCAGCCGCCGACGGTCAGCGTGACGAAGTAGATGGCGAAGCCAATCGCTACCAGCCAGAAGTGCAGCGAAATCCAGGATGGGTAAGGCCACTCGCGCGCCGTGATGCGCGGCATCACGAAATAGATGGCGCCGAAGAACACCAGCGTGACAAAGCCGTAAAGGCCCAGGTGCGCGTGCGCCACCGTGTAGTGGGTGAAGTGGGTCACCGCGTTCATGCTGCGCAGCGCCTCGAACGAGCCCTGCACCGAGCTGGCCGTGTACATCAGCCCGCCAAGGCCGATGAAGCGCAGCGTGGGCGAGTAGCGCAACGCCGACAGGCGCCCTTGCAGCGTCTGGTACTGGTTCACCGTGAAGGCGGCCACCGGAATGATCATCATCATGCTCTGCACGATCGACAACGTGACCATCCATTCGGGCACCGGGCCGCCCACCAGGTGATGGCCGCCCACCTGGCCGTAGAAGAAGGCCAGACCCCAGAAGCCGAGCAACGACAGGTTGTACGACCGGATTGGCCGGCCAATGATCTTGGGCAGGAAGTAGTAGATCGAGGCCAGCGCCAGCGGCGTGTAAAAGAGGCCCAGCACGTTGTGGCCGAACCACCAGTTCATCGCCGCCTGCTGCACGCCGCTGTGCAGCCCCGGAATCTTGGCCACGATGTACAGCACCGGCAGCCAGAACAGCCCGCAGGCCATGTACCAGACCGACACATAGAGGTGGTCTACGCGCCGGTTGACCAGCGTGAAGATCAGCGGCAGCGCCATCAATGCGCCGCCAACGCCGAACAGCAGGCCGATCTGCCACGGGATTTCCAGCCACTCCAGCCCATCGCTGATGCCGGCCGAGACACTGCCCAGACCGGCGACCAGCGCGATGTTCCACAGCGCCACGCCGACGAAGGCGAAGCGCGCGCCAATCAGAGGCGTCTTCAGCAAACGCGGGATGATGAACATGGCGATGCCCAGCCCCGCCATGGGTGCCCAGCCGTAGGCCACGGCGTTGAGGTGCAGGGTGCGGATGCGCCCGAAGGTCAGCCAGGCCTGCTGCGTCAGCCAGTCGGGCTCGTGCAGCTTGATGGAGGCCGTCAGCCCGCCGGCCGAGGCCACGATCAGCCAGACAATGGCGCAGCAGAACATGAAGAACACCAGCGGCGCGGTGGAGGCGTCGGCCTTGGCGCGCGCCGCCAGTTCATCGGCGTCGGCTTCGCCGGCGCTTTGCTGGCGCGCGGCGTCCATCGCGTCTTGCAGCTGCGCCTGCGCCGAGGCATCGCCCGCCGGATCCTCGATGCGGCCAATCTCGCCCGGCGCGAAGATGATTTCGGCGCCCTTGCTGCTGCGGTCGAACAAGCCTTGTCGCTGCGACCAGATGAACAGCATCAGGGCGACGAAGGACAGCACGAAGGCCGACAACAGGATGACAACTGTGTTCATGATGGAACGTTTGAATGGGTAGCGAAATGGCCGGTGGTGGCGGCTGGTGCTGCTGTGCGCCGATCAGCCGCAGGCACCACCGGAGCAGCACGAACCGCTGTCCGCGGCCACGGTGGCCGCGGCCGCCATGCGGCGAATCTGCACGCGCCAGCGCTGTGGCCCGCGCTCCAGGTAGGCCCAGTCATAGATGCCCTGGCGCTGCGTCTCGAACTGGTGGTGCAGTGGCACCGGATCGTGGTCGCTGACCAGCTCCATCCACTGCTCGGGCTGGAGTTCGTCGAAGCGATTGAAGATGGTTGCGTGGCGCTGCATCGGCTCGATCGTGCGCACGTCGATGTGGCTGGTCGCGGGGGTGGGCATCATGGCAAGGTCCTTTCAAGAAAAACACGGAGAGGCCGGGCAGCCGCCGGCCCAGACAGAGTTCAGCCGTCCTTGCCGTCGGCGCGCGCGCGCAGCAGCCAAGGGGCGTACTGGAACAGGTAGAGCAGGAAAGCCAAGCTCCAGGCACTGGCGACGAAGGTGAGCGCGCCGACTGTGGCCTCCGGGGCGACCAGCGGGTACAGCACCCGCACCAGGGCAGCCAGCATCATCAGCGCGTAGGCGGCGATCTCGATGCCGCCGACCTTCAGCGGCCGGCCGGTGTGGCCGCGCGCGGTGCGGGTGATCATGCCGATGATCAGTCCGCCCGTGGCGCCCACGCCCAGCGCGTGGATGCCGGCGGTGGGCGGCACCAACCCGGCCTGCGCCAGCGCCAGCAACGCCAGTCCGGCCGGTATCCAGGCATAGGCGAAGTGCAGGATCCACAGGATCGGGCGGGTCAGCGTCTTCCACGGCGCCCAGCGCAACTGGCGCCACAGCTGCAGCACGGCCGCCAGCGCCAGCACGGCGACGGCCCAGGCGCCTTGTGCTTGCGCCACCCAGGCCAGCAGGGCCAGCGCGGTCACGCCCAGCACCACGGCATCAAAGCGCGGCCAGGGGGCAATCTTCAGCCCCGGCGTGACGTTGCTGGTGAAGAAGGGAATTACCCGGCCGCCAACCACGCATTCCACCATCACCACCAGCGCCAGCGTGGCATGCAGCGCGTGCAGCGCCGGCCAGGCGATGAGCCCGAGCACGCTGAGGTGGAACGCCAGGTTGACCAGCGACAACAGCCCCAGGATGCCCGCCAGCGGCAGGTTGCGCTTGTTGCCCGCGCGCAGCAGGATGCGCAGGAACACCACGGCCACGATGGGCAGCAGCGCGATATCAAGCGCGGCGTAGAGCAGGTAGGGCGCGCCCAGCGCGGCGATGCGCGCGGCCAGCCACAGCAGCACCAGCGCGCCCAGGGTAGGGCCACGCGGGGTGTCCAGCCCGGTCCAGGCCTTGCCGGCGGTGAGCAGGAAGCCCACGATCACCGCCACGGCGAAGCCGAACAGAATCTCGTGCGCGTGCCACAGCAGCGGCGGCAGGGCCGTGGTCGGCTGTGCCTTGCCAAACCACAGCAGCAGCCAGTACGGAATCGACAACAGGGCGAAGCCGGCGGCGCCCAGATAGAACGGCCTGAAACCCAGGCGCAGCAGCGGCCAGCCCCAGGCGCCATTGGCACCGGGGTTGGCACTGGCGGGTTGGCCCACGCTGGCCTGGGCCGGCAGCGGAGATGTGCTCATGGAAAAAATTGGAAAAACGAGTGATCAAAGAGGTATTTGATATACATCATATCCATGGATCGGTTTCAAAGCAATAAAATGCTTGCATCTTTTCGTGCCAACCATGCGCCTGTCCGAGTACACCGATTACGCGTGTCGCGTGCTGATGCACTGCACCGCCAACCTTGATCGCCTGACGACCATCGGCGAGCTGGCCGAGCTGTACGGCATTTCGAGGAACCACCTGATGAAGATCGTTCAGGACCTCGGGCGTCACGGCTTGCTGGAAACCACGCGCGGTCGTGGTGGTGGCATCCGGCTGGGCGTTGACCCGAGCCAGGTACGCCTGGGCGACATCGTGCGCATGGCCGAGACCGATCTGCGCCTGGTCGAGTGCTTTGATCCCCACACCAACCGCTGCCGCCTGACGCCCGGTTGCCGGCTGCAGCAGACGCTGCACCGAGCGCTGCGCGCTTTTTTCACCGAACTTGACGCTGTCACGCTGGCCGATCTGGTCAATTCGGGGGCAGGCTTTGGTGGTGCATCCAGGGACACGCCGATGACGGCGCCACTACCAGCCAAGCGCGCACGCGCGGCGGCGCTGGTGTTCAGCGACCCGCGCGTGGGCAGCCTCAAAACCCGCAAGCCGCAGCCGAAGACCGCGTGACTCCGAGTGGGGTCATGCAAGCTGTCGCGGACCGCGTTGTGGATACCGCTTTGCGTTCAAGACGATGACGAATGACTGCGGCTGGCGCCGCATGACAAATGCGGCATTTGTCATTTTGAAATCCAAGGCGTATGAGAGGCTGTCCTCAAATTCATCGCGGTAAGCGATTGCCCCGGATCGGGTGCCCTGCAAGGCGCATTTCGCAGCCAATAGCTTGTGCTATTGGCAAGGAATGCAACGCCGCAGGGCGCTCGAGACCGGGGACAAGCGCGGCGCGAGGAGTTTGGGGACAGCCTCTGAGAGACGCCTTTCAGCCAGTCGCAGGCGTGGTCGGGGCCAGCACCCGCCCTGGATTCATGATGCCCTGTGGGTCGAGTGCCTGTTTGATGGCGCGCATCATCTGCAGTGCCACGGGTGACTTGTAGCGTGGCAGCTTGGCCGCTTTCAGGCTGCCGATGCCGTGCTCGGCGCTGATCGAGCCGCCGTGCCGCATCACCGCATCGAACACCAGGGTGTTGATGCGCTCCTCCTGCTCGCGCAGAAAGGCCTTGGCATCGCTGCCCTCGGGCGCCTGCACGTTGTAGTGCAGATTGCCGTCGCCCAGGTGGCCGAAATTGACCAGGCGCACGCCGGGAATCGCCTGCGCCAGCAGCGCATCGGTCTCGGCAACAAAAGCGGGGATGCGCGACACCGGCACGCTGATGTCGTGCTTGATGTTCAACCCTTCCTCGGCCTGAGCCAGCGGAATGCTCTCGCGGATGTGCCACAGCGCGTTGGCCTGCGACAGGCTTTCGGCCGCCACGGCATCGGTCACGCAGCAGGCGGTGAGCGCGGCTTCGAGCAGGCGCTCGAACAGCGCGCGGGCATGATCCTCGCTCTCATGGTCTGAGTTTTCCAGCAGCACGAAGAACGGTGCCCCCACGCTCCCCACTGCGTGTGGTTCGCTGCCCCCCGAGGGGGCGCCGCCTTGCTTGGGGCGGCCCGGCGCTGCGGCGGGCGACTCACGCCACAGCGGCACGCGCTGCTGCGGGTAATGCTTGGCAACCAGACTGAGCGAGAACTGGTTCATCACCTCGAAGCCCGTCAGCCCCGCGCCCAGGTGCTGGTGCGCCAGCCCCAGCAGATCGACAGCGGCCTGCATCGACGGCACGGCGGCCCACGCAGTGAGCCGGGCTGCGGGCAGCGGGTAGAGCTTCATCGTCGCGGCGGTGATGATGCACAGCGTGCCTTCGCTGCCGATGAACAGATCGCGCAGGTCGTAGCCAGTGTTGTCCTTGCGCAGGCCCGACAGGCCGTCCCACACCTCGCCCTGCGCGGTCACCACTTCGAGGCCGAGGCACAGCTCGCGCGCGTTGCCGTAGCGCAGCACCTGCGTGCCGCCGGCGTTGGCGGCCAGGTTGCCGCCGAGGGTGCAACTGCCTTCCGAGGCCATGCTGAGCGGGAACAGAAAGTCGGCGTTCTCCGCCGCTTGCTGCAGGTTCTGCAGGATGCAGCCGGCCTCCATCGTGATCGTCAGATTGGCGGGGTCGATGGCGCGCACGGAGTCCATGCGTTTGAGGCTCAGCACCACCTGCGTGCCGGATGCATCGGGCACGCTGCCCAGCGCCAGCCCCGTGTTGCCGCCCTGCGGCACGATGCCAACGCCCTGCGCCGCGCAGGCGCGCACCACGGCGGCCACTTCATCGGTGCTGCCCGGTCGCACCACCGCCAGCGCACGGCCCCGGGCGCGTTGGCGCCAGTCCT
>JAUNUR010000131.1 GCA_030538085.1 Pseudomonadota bacterium
CGGAACTGATGGTTGATGACAGCGCGACTGAGGCTGCGGCGGCTGTCCCCGGGTCCGATCTCGAAATCGTGGTGGGCGACATCGTCATCCGCGCGGGTCCTGGTGTCGACGAGGGCCAACTGACCCGGGCAATCCGCGCGGCACGGGCAGCGGCGTCGTGATGTTCGGCCAGGGCGGCCCGGTGAAGGTCTTCGTGGCGACCCGGCCTGTCGACTTTCGCAAGGGGATCGACGGATTGGCACTGGCGGTGCAGGAGATGTTCGGGATGGATCCGTTCTGTGGAGCCGCATTCGTCTTCCGGGCGAAACGCGCGGACAGGATCAAACTGCTGCTCTGGGATCAGACCGGCATGGTGCTGGTTCACAAGCGGCTGGAAGGCGGCAAATTCGTCTGGCCACAGTTGCGCGACGGTGTCATGCGCATGTCCGGCGCGCAGTTTGCAGCGCTGTTTGAGGGCGTGGATTGGCGGATGGTCCGCCCCGAACGGGCGCGGCGCCCGCTGGCGGCGGGGTGACTGGCAGGCTGCGTCGAAACGCCTGTTTTTGCTGGCCTGCAAGGGCATCCTGTGATTCACTTCCCGCCATGGAAACAGCTGATCTTGCGCGCGAAAACGCCCTGCTGAAGGCCCGCCTCGCCGAGGTGGAGGCGACGCTGGCCGAGACGCAAGAGGCCAATCGGCGGCTGCAGGATATCCTGCACGCGGCGCAGCGCGAGAAATTCGGCAAGCGCTCCGAAAAGCTCTCGCCCGACCAGTTCAACCTGCCCCTGGAAGATGCCGAATTTGCTCAAGGTGTGCTCGAGGCAGCACAAGAAAAGGCCGAAGCGGCGATGCAGCGGGCGCGCGGGGAAACACCCCGCAAGCCCAAGCGCAACCGCGGGCATCTGCCGTCCCATCTGCCTCGGGTTGAGCGCGTGATCGAGCCTGCCAGCACGCTCTGTCCCTGCGGTTGCGGCGAGATGTCCAGGATCGGGGAAGACGTGTCCGAACGGCTCGACGTGATCCCCGCCCAGTTCCGGGTGCTGGTCACGCGGCGCCCGAAATACGCCTGCCGCCGTTGCTCGCAAGCTGTCGCGCAGGCCCATGCCCCCGAGCATGTCGTGCCCGGCGGGCTGCCCACGGAACTCTTCATCGCCTGGATTATCGTCTCGAAGTTCGGTGACCACCTGCCGTTTTATCGGCAGGCCGGGATCTTCAAGCGGCAAGGGATCGATCTGGACCGCGGCACACTCGGCAACTGGGTCGGGCGCGCCTGTTTCCACCTGATGCCCGTCATCAACCATATGCGTGCCCATCTGCGTGGCGCAGACCGCATCTTCGTGGATGAAACCCGCGCGCCGGTGCTGGAACCGGGCCTGAAACGCACCAAGAGCGGCTTCTTCTGGGCCGTCGTCACTGACGAGCGTGGTCATGGCGGGGCTGGCCCACCCATCGTGCTGTTCCACTACGCCCCCGGCCGGGGCAAGGCGCATCCGCTGAACTTCCTCGCCGGATACCACGGCCGCTTCCTGCAATGCGACGCCTACCAGTCCTACAACGCGATGACCGAGATCGCGCGCGACAATGGCCCGTGGCAACTGGTCTATTGCTGGACCCATGTCCGCCGCCGCTTCGTAAAGCGCTTCGAGAGCGATGGCTCACCCATTGCCGAGGAAATGCTGCGCCAGATCGCGCTGCTTTATCAGATCGAGAAGTCCGTGCGGGGCAAGGAGGCCGCTATGCGCCTTGCTGCCCGGCGTGAGCATTCGGCCCCGATCATCGCGGCGCTGAAACCCTGGCTGGAAGCCCAACTCTCGCGCATACCGCAGAAATCCCAGCTTGCCGAAGACATCCGCTACACCCTCGCGCACTGGCCCGGACTGATACGCTTCCTCGAGCACGGCATGCTGGAGCTCGACACCAATCCGGTCGAGAACCAGATCAGGCCGATCGCCCTGACAAGAAAGAATGCACTCTTCGCAGGGAACGAAATCGGTGCCGAAAACTGGGCCATGCTCGCCTCGCTGGTCGCTACCTGCAAGATGTCCGACGTGAACCCGGTCGACTATCTCGCCGCCACCCTGCGCGCCATCCTGGACGGTCACCCGCAAAGCGGCATCGAAGACCTCATGCCATGGTGCTTCAACCAGCCGTCAAGCCTCGCAGCATAGGGCCGCAACGTCGCGCTTAC
>JAUNUR010000074.1 GCA_030538085.1 Pseudomonadota bacterium
GCCGCAATGACGGGATGAGGTGAAGGCATGACATAGGCTTGTCCTGAATTACGAAGCTCTCAATAGGTTCAAAGGGGCGCCCCGCACTTCCCTGTGCACCAAGCCCTGAATAGACATGGCCCTTGCAGCCCGCTCTTGAGCGGGTTTTTCGTTTTTTTCAGTAGCCGCTACATCGCCTTGAACAGGTGCGCGTGCAAGCGGCTTACCACCAGCCGGTCGGGGTGGCCGCGCAGCGTCAGGTGCAGCCTGCTGGCCTCGTCGCGCTGCACGGTGTCGATGGCGCTGGCCCGCACCAGGGTGGCGCGGTGGATTTGCCAGAACTCGGTGGCGTCCAGGCGCGGCAGCAAGTCTTTGAGCGGCGTGCGCAGCAGGTGTTCGCCCTCGTGGGTGATCACGCGCACGTACTTGTCCGCCGCCTGCAAGTACAGCACGTCGGCCAGCGGCACCATGCGGATGGTGGCGCCGCCCGATCCAGCGGGGCTGACCTGCAACTGGCGCAGCGGCGCGGACGCTAAGGCGTCGGCATCAGCGCCTGGCTGCAGCGCGGCCAGCAGGTGGCGCAATTGCTCGGTGGTGGCTTGCAGGTGCGCTTGGTTTGCTTCTTGATTGATAGCTGCTTGCGCTTGATGGGCAAGCGCTGTACGCAGTTTTTGTACTGATTTTTGCAGCCGCTCGGGCTGTACGGGCTTCAGGACATAGTCGACCGCCTGCGTTTCGAAAGCCTGCACGGCGTACTGGTCGTAGGCGGTGACGAAGGCCAGCGCGGGGAAGGGCCGGGCGCTGGTGTCCCAGGCGTCGGCCAGTTCGGCGGCGGCGTCCAGGCCGCTCAAGGCTGGCATGCGGATGTCGAAGAACAGCACGTCGGGCCGTAGCGCCAACGCCTGCCGCACCGCGCTGGCGCCGTCGCCCACGGTGGCGACGATGCGCAGCTCGGGCCAGGCGCGCGCCAGCTCGGCCTGCAAGGCGGCGGCCAGCAGGGGTTCGTCCTCGGCGATCAGGGCGGTGGGGGCGGCAGGAGCGGTCATCGCGTGTGCAGCACCATGCGGTCGCTGTCGATGCGCACGTCGAAATGGCGCAGGAACGACTGGCCCAGCAGCGCGCCGCTGTCGTCGCCCATGTTCAGGCCGGTGGTCACGCTGACATCGTTGTGCGCCAGCGGCCCGGCCTTGACAGGCACGCCGTGCACCAGCCGTGCCTCGCGCCGACCATTGGCGGTGCTGACGGTGATGGGGCGCCCCTCCGGCAGGCGGGCGGCGCGCGCCACGCGGCTGCTGATGGCGACGCTGCTGGCGCCAGTGTCGACCAAGAATGTGACGGGCTCGTGGTTGATCTCGCCGCGCACGTAGAAATGCCCGTCGGGGCTGCGCGGGATGACCAGTTCGCCGCCAGCGAGCAGGTATGGCTCCAGCCCCGCGCGCTGGCGGCCTTCCCACCATGAGAAGCCCCACCACAGCACGCCCCCCACCAGCAGCCAGAAGGCGAGCAGGGCCAAGGTGCTGCGGCGCAGGGTTTGGGCGGGGGTGGGTAATTCGGGTGGGGTCATGCGGGCAAGTATGCCGGCGCGCGATGAGGGGTGGAGCGACGAGCAGATAAGCGGGGTGTGGGAGCGGGCTTGCCCGCGATGGGGCGATGGCTGGGGGTGATGCGCTTCATCGCGGCCAAGGCCGCTCCTACAAGCGCAGGGGAGGGTATGCGCCTTGCGCAGCCTCCTCGAAGGTTCGGCCGTTCATGCCGCGTGGTCTTGCCAGGGCAGGGCGATGCGCACCGTGGTGCCAGCGCCGGGTTGCGATTGCACGTCCACATGGCCGCGTCCGCCGGTGGCCGTGGTCACGCGCTCGGTGACCTGCGCCATGCCGAAGCGGCCCGCGCGCGGTGGCTGTGTGGGGTCGAACCCGGCGCCGCTGTCGCGCACCGTCAGCACCAGCGCATCGCCTTCGCGCGCCGCATCCACGTCAATGCGCCCGCCGTCCACCTGCGATTCCAGCCCGTGGCGAATGGCGTTCTCGACCAGCGGCTGCAGCAGCAGCGGTGGCACGGGCACGTCGCGCAGCGCGCCGGGCAGATCGAGCTGGTAGCGCAGGCGCGGCCCCATGCGGATCGCCATCAGTTCCAGGTAGTCGCGCAGGCGCTCGAACTCGGCCGACAGCGGGTGCGCGGTGGCGCGGCTGGCGGCGAGCGTGGCGCGCAGGTAGTCGTTCAGGCGGTCCACCATGTGCTGCGCGGCGGGCGGGTCGACGCCGATCAGCGCGCGCAGGTTCGCCAGAGTATTGAACAGCATGTGCGGCTCCAGCTGGCTTTGCAGCAGGCGCAGCTTGGCCTCGGTGGCGTCGCGTTCGGCGGCGGCGATCTCGGCCTGCAAAGCGCTGGTCTGTCCGCGCGTGAAGAAGAAAAAACTGGCCATGATGCCGGCCACCACGGTGATCACCAGCGACACACGCTGGTCGCGCGCCTCGCCTGGGCCGCGATCCAGCAGCCAGCTGGCCAGCGGCTCGCCCACCCACCAGCCCGCCGCGATGCCACACGCCACCAGCACCACGCCGCGCCAGCCGCGAGGCCAGGCGTGGTGGCGTCCATCGTGTCCCCGGTAGCGGTACCGAACGGGCGCCATGAAACGGCCCCATTCGATCACCGACCAGGTGGGCAAACCGATCAGCAGCGAATACAGGTATTGCGCCGCGAAACCGTGCTGCGGCCAGATGGCCGTGGTCAGCAACGCCACCGCGGCGCAGATCACCAGCAGCGCAACAAAATGCCGCGCCACGGCCCGCCAGTCGATGGACGCCGTGTCACTGGGCGCGGTTTGCGTGGCGGGTGGCGAAGGGCTCATGCCGGTCTGGATGTTCTGAAAGCGGCTGTCAGTACCCCCGTCATGGTGGCGAAAGCCGCCATCCACCTGGCCTCCGCGCGCCGCTGGTGGCCCTGCTGGATGGCGGCTCTCGCCGCGATGGCGGAGGTGCGATGGCATCTTGGCATTGTCGGGCAGAGGCGTTTATTGGCAGGCCTGCACCACGGCGCGCAGCGCGGGTGCGGCCAGCGAGATGCCGATGTGGTTGACGCCCGGCACCACGGTGACGGGCGCGGCCACACCACCCGCCGCCAGCAGCGGTGCGAACTGGTCGGGCCGGAACAGCTCGTCCTCGCCGCCCACCACCACGCGCATGGGCTGGCGCACGGCGCGCAGATTGGCCATGAAGTCCATTGACGGCCGGTAGTTGGTGGCCAGGTTGAAGTCGTAGGCTGGCGTCAGGAATTTCTGTGCCTGCTCGTCCAGCCCGAAGCGGGTGACGGGCAGGTGGTTGAGCGCGCTGATGCCCAGGCGATTTAGCGCCACCAGCGCCACGATGCGCGGCACGCCCACCGACACCCAGCCATCCAGCCCGGGCCGCCCGGTGGGCGCGTCCTGGCCGATGAAGGGGGCCAGCAGCACATAGCGCTGGAACAGGCCGGCGCGCGGGTCGGCCGCGAAACGCAAGGCAAAGCCGCCGCCCGCCGACAGGCCCAGCAAGATGCTGCCGCCCGCCACGGGCGTGGCGCGCATGAAGTCTTCCAGATCGTCTTCGAGCTGGCCGATGTACGCGATGTGGCCGCGCGTGCCCGAGTCGCCGTGGCCGCGCACGTCCAGCGCATCGACGCTGAAGCCCGCCGCGGCCAGCGCCTGCGCCAGCGGGTGCATCGACCGGCTGCTGGCGGACGAGCCGTGCACCAGCACCACGCGCGTGCCTTGCGGCTGGCCGGTGGCCGCCGGGTAGTGGCGGTAGGCCAGCGCCGTGCCGTCGCGCGCCGTGTAGCGCTGCACGGGTGGCATGGCGCTGTAATCAAGTTGGGCGAAGGGCGCGTTGATGCTGTCCAGCGGCGCCACCGGACGCGGCCCGCCCAGCCACAGCGCCAGCAGCAAAGCGGTGATAAGCAAGCCGGCCAGCGCCGCGCCGACCCGGACGAGGCGCGAGCGGATGGAGGGCCGGACCTTCATTGCAGGCGCTGGCGTTCGTGGTTCAGCAGGCGCTCGTAAAGGCCACCGCCACCAGTGCACAGCCATACCGCCAGACCGTGAATAACCAGGCCCAACCCCCAGCCCAGCAGCGGGTAGACATGCCAGGCGCGGCCGGCCGACCAGGACAGCACGGCCAGGCCGGCGTTGACGCACAGGTACGCCAGTGCGTGGATGAACCAGCCCATCTTGGCGCCGGCGCGGCGGCGCGCCAGGCGCTCGCGGCGTTCGTGGGTTTCAGGGTGATCGTGTTGGCGCATGGCTGGGCCTGTGTATGGATAGGTGCGGCCAGTGTGGCGCGCACGTTGGCCGGCAGCCAGCGGTTTGCGATGGAACGCGGGTTTGGGTGCGTGAAATGCGCCGATGTAGCGCCAGCGGCGGCGGCACCCGCGCTGCCCCCATGGCTTGCGTGACTTACTTGCCGCGAATGCGGTCCAGCGCGGCGTCGTAAGCCGTGCGTGCTTCGCGCTCGCAACGGTCCTCGGCCTCGCCCTGCAGGTCGTCGCAGCGTTCTTCGGCGACTTCGTAGATGGCCTTGGCCTTGGCCAGCTCCACCGCGCGGGCATTCTTCTCGCTGGGCTCGCGCTGCTGATCCAGTTCGGCGCGGGCAACGTCGCGCTTACCCTTGGCTTCTTCCTCGCAGATGTCCTCGGCGTTGCCTGTCAGTTTGTCGCATTGCAGCTTGGCTGCCCGGTAATCGGCTTTGATACGGTCGCGCGCCGCGCTGAATTCGGCGCCAGTCAGTGCCAGGCTGCTGCCTGCGAAAGTGCCAGCTGCCAGTGCAACGATGAGCGCGGGGGTGAGCTTGTTCATATCTGTACTCCTTTTGGTTGTCGCACGGTATGAGCGATGGTGAAAGCGTAAAAACGTGAACTTAAGCTCATCTGAAGTCCGGCCCTGTCGGCTTGCGCCCGGCATGACCGTGGGACTGTGCCGACGCGCCCAGCACCGCGCCGCATCCATCAAAATCGCGCCATGCCAACCTACCTGAACCCCGCGCACAGCCTGCATGCGCCATGCTTCGCGTTCTTTCGCGGCGAGCGCGTGGCCTGCCTTCGGGGGCCGGCACGGACTGATTTCGTTGAGCAGGCCTTGCGGGCTGGCGGCCATGCGGCCATCGCGCTGGGGCACAACGCCGTCGCCGTGCTGGAAGGGTTCGGTCCATGAGCGCCGAGCAAGTCGATGCCGTCGTCATCGGCGCTGGCGTGGTTGGCCTGGCCGTGGCGCGCGCACTGGCGCTGGCCGGGCGTGAAGTGCTGGTGCTGGAAGCAGCGGACACTTTTGGCACCCAGACCAGCGCGCGCAACAGCGAAGTCATCCACGCTGGCATCTACTACCCGGCAGGCTCCTTGAAAGCGCGGTTGTGCGTGCAGGGCCGGCAGATGCTCTACGCCTACTGCGCCGAGCGCGGCATCACGCACCAGCGTTGCGGCAAGCTCATCGTGGCCACCAGCACGGCGCAGGTGGATGAGCTGCGCCGCATCCACGCGCATGCCGCCGCCAACGGCGTGCACGACCTGCAATGGCTGGAGGCGCGGCAGGTGCGGGCGCTGGAGCCCGCACTGGCGTGCCACGCGGCGCTGCTTTCGCCCTCCACCGGCATCGTCGACAGCCACGGCCTCATGATGGCGCTGCTGGGCGATGTGGAAAACGCCGGCGGCACGCTGGCCGTGCAGTCGCCGGTCGAAGCGATGAGAGTCGGCGTGGAGCATGGGCACGCTGCCATCGCCATTGAAGCGGGCAGCGGCACCGAGTCCCTCACGCTGGTGGCCCGCGGCGTGGTCAATGCCGCTGGCCTGCACGCGCCCGCGCTGGCCGCGCGCACGCAAGGGCTGGCCGCGCACCATGTGCCCCGCGCGCACTTCGCCAAGGGCAATTACTTCACCCTGATCGGGCGGGCGCCTTTCAGCCATCTGGTGTATCCCGTGCCCCAGCCCGGCGGCCTGGGCGTGCACCTTACGCTTGATCTGGGTGGTCAGGCCAAGTTTGGGCCGGATGTGCAGTGGGTTGATTCGCCTGACGACGTCACCGTTGATCCAGCACGCGGCCAAGCGTTTTACGCCGAAGTCCGCCACTACTGGCCTCAACTGCCAGATGGCGCGCTGCAGCCCGGCTATGCCGGTATTCGCCCCAAGATCAGCGGCCCGGGGGAGCCCGCGGCTGATTTCGTCATTCAAGGCCCACGTGAACACGGGGTGCCGGGACTGGTCAACCTGTTCGGCATCGAATCGCCAGGATTGACGAGTTGTCTGGCGATTGGGGATGAGGTGGTGGCCTGCCTGGAAATGGGAGTGGGGTGATGGCAACGGCAGCGTCAGGCGTGACGTTCATCGCGGGCAAGCCCGCTCCCACAAGCGGTATCTATTCAAGCATATGCAATGCCTTCACCTCATCCCGTCATTGCGGCGAAGGCCGCAATCCACACGGTGTCCGCGGGTAAATGCCGTGTCAAGGTGACGCTCCATGGATTGCGGCCTTCGCCGCAATGGCGAGGGAATGTGAGGGGGTTTTTCTGATGGCCCACGCTGTCGTGATTTTTGAAAATCTCAATAAGTTGGCGTGCGAATCCACGCGGTGTCCTTTGGTCAGCGCCGTGTCGAGGTGGTTGCCCATGGATTGCGGCTTTCGCCGCAATGATGAGGGAGAAAGTGAACAGCGCAGGGGATGAACCGCCCGGGCCGTGGGGTGATAAGCCCAGCGCCATTCACCAGGCAAGCGTCGCGCTTTCACGTTTCGAAATTTCCGTGCCAGCTTGCGAGTGCCCGCGCCACCTCGCCCACCAAACCCGGCCCCCGGTAGATCAGCCCGGTGTAGATCTGCACCACATCCGCTCCCGCTTCGATCTTGGCCGCAGCATCGGCGCCGCTCAGGATGCCGCCGACGCCGATGATGGGAAAGCCCGCGCCCAGCGCCGCGCGCAACTGGCGGACGACGCGGTTGCTGGCGTCGCGTGCGGGCGCGCCCGACAGGCCGCCAGCCTCGTCGGCATGCGGCAGGCCCTGCACGGCATCGCGCGCGAGGGTGGTGTTGGTGGCGACAACGCCTTCGATGCCGTGCTTGCGCAGCGCATCGGCGATGGCCTGCACCTGGCTTTCATCCAGATCGGGCGCGATCTTGAGGAACAGGGGCACGTGCTTGCCGTGCTCGGCCGCCAGCTCGCCCTGGCGCGACTTGAGGGCCGACAGCAGCGCATCTAGCGCCGCGTCGCTTTGCAGATCACGCAGGTTCTTGGTGTTGGGGCTGCTGATGTTCACCGTGACGTAGTCGGCATGGGGGTACACGCCGGCCAGGCCAGTCAGGTAATCGTCGGTCGCGCGCTCGATGGGCGTGGCGGCGTTCTTGCCGATGTTCAGGCCCAGAATCATCCGGCTGCCCTTGTCCGCTGATTCCAGGGTGCCATGAAAACGGGAGTTCTTGACGTTGCGGATGAACACGTCCAGGCCGTCGTTGTTGAAGCCCATGCGGTTGATCAGCGCCTGCCGCGCAGGCAGGCGGAAGATGCGCGGCTTGGGGTTGCCCGGCTGCGCCAGCGGCGTGACGGTGCCCACCTCGACGAAGCCAAAGCCCATGGCGGCAAAGGCGTCGATGGCGCGGGCATTCTTGTCGAGTCCCGCCGCCAGGCCCACGCGGTTGGGAAACGCCAGGCCCGCCAGCGTGACCGGATCGCTCACGCGCGACTGCGCCCAGGCGCATTGCAGCGGCGTGCCCTGGCCGCGCGCCAGCATGTCCAGGGTGAGTTCGTGCGCGGCTTCGGCGTCCAGGTTGAACAGCACGGCGCGCGTCAAGCCGTAGGGGAGCAGGGCCATTGGATAATTCTTTGCAAAATGTTGGGATACCCAAGGAATTGTCGCAAATGACCCAGGCTGAAATTTCCCAGGACCAGCTCAAGGCCATGGTGGGCCTGGCCGCGCTGGATTACGTGGTGCCGGGCGAGATCGTGGGCGTGGGCACGGGATCGACGGTGAACAAATTCATCGACGAGCTGGGCCTGGTCAAGGACCGCATCGTCGGCGCCGTGTCGTCGTCCGAGGCCTCCACCGCGCGGCTGAAGGCGCTGGGCATTCCCGTGTTCGACTGCAATGCCGTGGGCGAGATAGCCGTCTACATCGACGGCGCCGACGAGATCAACGCGCGGGGCCACATGGTCAAGGGCGGCGGCGCGGCGCTGACGCGCGAGAAGATCGTGGCCGCGCAGGCACGCCGCTTCGTCTGCATTGCCGATGAATCGAAGCTGGTGGACGTGCTGGGCAGCTTTCCGCTGCCGGTGGAGGTGATTCCGATGGCGGCGCAGCGCATCACCCGCCAGTTTGCCGCCCTGAAGGCCGAGGCCACGCTGCGCATGCGCGACGGCGCGCCGCTTGTCACCGACAACGGCCAGTACATTCTGGACGTGCGTGGGCTGACCATCACCGACCCGCTGGGTTTCGAGAGCGAGGTCAGCCAGTGGCCCGGCGTGGTCACCGTGGGCGTGTTCGCGCACCAGCGCGCGCGGGTGTGCCTGCTGGGCACGCCCACTGGCGTGCGCACGCTGAACTTCGACTGACCGCCGCCGTGCCGGTGTTGAACGAGCGCCGCCTGCTGATCACCGCGCTGCGCGCCATGACGGCGGTGGCGGTGCTGGCGGCCATGGTGCTGAGCTGGCGCTACGTCGCCGGGCCGGCCCACCCCGAGGGGCCGCCCAGCGTGCGCGTGGTCAAGCTGCTGCCGGGCACCTTCATCTGGGCCGATGCGCCCGATGATGCGCGTTACCTGCCTAACGGCCTGCGGGCGCGGGAAGCCGCGCGCCTGAAGCTGCTGGTGCTGCGCGCTGAAGACGGCGTGGTGCGCGGCTTCTACCTGCCACAGCAGGACGGGTTCGTCGGCGTGCCCACGACGGAGTCACCGGTCACGCCCGGCATTCCGTGCGCCGACTTCGCGCCCGACTTTCGCAGCGGCGACATTGCGTGCCGCCAGGCCGTGCCGGGTTTCGACTTCGCGTTGCGTCACCGCTGGTCGCTGCAGGGGCGGGCGCTGAGCGCGGGCTCGCCCGATCTGCACGTGGTGGCGGGCAGCGTGGTGGATGGCGATTGGCGGCTGCACGCGCTGCGCTGACCGTGCGCGATGCACACATATGGATAAGCCTTGCCCCCGCTCCGTGGGCGCGGGCTAGCCCGTGGTGACGGTTGCTTGGGGCGCTGCCGGCAGCGCGCGCGCTGGCAAGCTGCCATCATCGATCCCCAAGGAGCGCGTGCATGCAAAGTCTGAACTTCGGCCCCGTGCGGGTGTACCTGGGCGAAAAGTCCGGCAAGTACCCCGACGGCAACCAGGTGCTGGTGCAGGGCGCCGACACGCGCGTGGCTTTCGACACGCCGCGGGTGTCGCACCACATCGGGCCGGATCTGGACGAGGTCGATCTCATCATCCTCGGCCACGTGCACGAAGACCACACGGTGGCGCTGGGCCGCCTGCGCCACGTGGCCGTGCAAGCGCATGAGGCCGACCTGGCCGCCGCGCAGTCCTGGGATGGCCTGGCGCGCCATTACGGCTATCCGCCACCGGTGCTGGACGCGCTGCGCCCCATGATCGAGCGTGATTTCGACTACCAGCCGCGCCCCGATGCTACCGGCTACGCGCATGGTGCCGACTGGGATTTGGGCGGTGGCGTGCGCGTGCGCGCCCACCACCTGCCGGGCCACACGGCGGGCCATTGCGCGCTGGTGGTTGAAAGCGAGGGCATCGCCTTCATCGGCGACATCGACCTGACCGGCTTCGGCCCATACTACGGCGATGCCTCGTCCGACCTGCGGCAGTTCCAGCACAGCCTGCGGGCCGTGCGCGATCTCGACGCGCGCATGTGGATCACCTCGCATCACCGTGGCGTTATTACCGAGCGCGGCGCCTTCTTGCAGGCGCTGGAGCGCTTTGCCGCCCGGATCGACGAGCGTGACGAGCGCCTGCTGGGCTACCTGCGCGAAGGGCCGCACACGCTGGACCGGCTGGCCGCTCGGCGCTTGCTGTACCCCGTGGATTACGAACTGCCCTTCGTCGAATTCGCCGAGCGGCGCAGCATCCAGATGCACCTGGACGAACTGATCCGCGCGGGCCAGGTGGCGCGCGTCGATCCAGATGAATACGCCATCGCCGACTGAGGGCGCGCCGTAGGGCGCTTCAGTACGTCGCGATGCCGAACCACATCAATCCACCCTGGCCTGACGAGGTTTTGTACGACGCGTCCCTCATTCGCACAGTCCAGCCTAACGCGGCAGCTGCGCCACCTGCACGGGGAAGTTCTCGCGGTACAGCGGGGCCCGTAACGCTACATCTTGATCGCCAAGCGTGTCGACTCGGCGCCGCTCTGTCTGTCAAGTTTGCCCACGCGGGGTGCCAATGGCTTAGCTCAAGCTCGGACAGCACTTGTGAGCGTTGCTCATCAGCCAGGCGCTGTGCCCGCATTCGCGCTCGCATCAGAAAGCCCCTGTTACGTCAAAAATCGCAGAGTCCCGAGCTTGCGGACTTCAATACCTTTCTTCGTAACGGAAATCCGCCATTCCTCATCACAGCCGAGGTGAGTACCATTGCTCTAGGAGGAACAGCAATTGGGAAGAAAAGACTTCACTCTCGTGCCGGATGTCGCAGTGACGAACATCCTGCTCGACACAGAGAACGCCCGTATCCGAGCAGGGCACGATCAAAAGGACTGCATCACTCGCATCCTTCGCAAACCGGACCAGCTGCTCGCCCTGGCCAAGAGCATTGTTGAGGACGGTCTTACGACCATGCCCATCTTGGTGAGCCCCGTCAAAGGCGACATCTACATCGTCCGCGATGGCAATCGCCGAATGACCGCGCTGAAGCTATTGAATGACCCGGAGCTATGCCCTGACCCCGGCATCAAGGTTCGATTTGTGCAGCTCCGGGCGACCAACACGGGAAACATCCCCGAGCACGTTGACGTTCTCTCTTCCTCGAACGAGGAGGCAATTTTCAAGGAAGTGGTATCCCGCCATTCAGGAGCTCAGGAGGGAGCTGGACAATTAGACTGGTCCGCGTACCTGAGGGCCGTGTACCTGCTGGCGAACAAGCATCCTGCGGACTACAAGCGTGCCGCTCAATACGCGCTGTGGGCGGAGCAACATGACCTGTACGTCGGAGAGGACTTCCCAATCTCGACGCTGACTCGCTTTTTCACATTGGAGAACCTTCGGCTGCTTGGGTTCGAGGTAGACCCTGAGACTGATGAACTGAAACCGACTATTTCTATAGACCTTGCCAAGAGGATGGCCAGCACTGTTCTGAACGACTTTCAGAGCGGTGCAAAGGACGTGAACAGCGTGCGAGAGCCAGCCCAAGGCGTCTCCTACATTGAGTCCATTCGTCGCATGCACGGCGTTGGTCCGGCAAGTACGCCAGCACCAAGTCCTGCCCCTGCCCCTGCTCCGTCTCCAAGTCCTGCGCCAGGGCCCAGTTCTGGCCCAAGCCCGGGCGGCGGTTCGCCCGCTCCGGCGCCCGGGTCTTCTCCCAGTCCGGCGCCGACACCTGCCCCTGCACCGACGCCGAACCAAGCGCCCGCCGACCGCAAGAGGCTATTCGGGAGCAGGTCTCCCGGCATCGCAATCCCGCCGACCTCCACCAAGGCGAGCAGCATTGTCGTGGAGCTCAGGAAGCTGGACGTGAAGGAAACGCCAATGGCTGCCACTATGCTCCTTCGCGCTCTGATCGAACTGAGTGACAACCACTTCCGCGCGAAGCAAACGCCTCCCATTGCGGACAAGGGCGGCCTCCGCAAGAACGTGATCGCCAGCGCAACGGCCATGCACGCGCTAACGATGCTCACCGACAGTGAGTTCGACATCGTCAAACGGGTGGCGAACGATACAGATTCGCTGGTGCAAATCGAGAGCCTGCAGAAGATCATCCACAGGGCGACACACCATTCCGACTATCGCCTAGTGAACACCTTCTGGGATAACTTCGGTTGCTTTGTCCGCGCGTGCTGGCGGTAGGACTGCTGCCCTGGTCAACTGCGGAGGCCTGGGCAGCGCGAGGTTGCGGTAGAACATGACCTCCGTCGAGTGCGGTCGGGCAGAGTGCGTAGAGTACCGAAGCGAGAATTCCTCGTAGGGAATATCGGCGTATAGGGTTCGAATAGGCTGCGCATTGTCATAGGAAACTAGGACAGCCGAACGGAGTTCCCGGACCTTGTCGCAGATGGCAGCGTGGTCGTCCGGCTTGTAATGGTTTCGATACAGAAGGCTGCCCTTGTGGAAGTAAGGGGGGTCGAGGTATATCAGCCCTTTGCCTTCCACGTGGCTGTCCGCCAAGTGAAGGAGGTCCAAAGCATCATGGTTCGTAACCCCAATATGTGCGGCCATCGATCCGATCTTCTCGATACGGGCAACGAGGTCGCCCTTGTTGTACCGAGCATCGAGCTTGAATGGACCTCTCTGATCCCTTCCACCGATAACGCCCCCGGCGATAATCCCCGAGCGGTTCGTTCTGTTCAAAAAGAATGTGGCAAACCCAAGCTCTAGCTGTGAGTGCCTCTCCGGCGCAGCGATGATTTCCTTCTGCGTGCCCCACGTCAGCATGTTCACAGGCGTGGACCTAATCATTTCGGCTAGCGCGCTAGTCTCCACAGTCGCAGCCTTCCAGAAGGCGTACACCAAGGGGTCGGCATCGTTGATTACGATCCGGTTCACGTATCCTGACAGGAGTAGGAACAAGGCTGCGCCTGCTCCTCCCGCATATGGCTCAACGTATGTGCCGCCGCTGATGCGGTTGTGCCGGAGCACCTCCGCCAACCAAGGGCCTAGGCGCCCCTTCCCCCCCGGGTACCGTAGCGGCGTTTTGAAAGACATTGCTCACCCTTTTATCCCATGATGTCACAACATGGTATCGAAGGACAGAAACGAAGACGCCCCGCTTTTTAGGGGGCTCTTCGGCGGTTCATCAGACCGGATCGGATTGCTTTAAACCAGCATCTGGCGGAGAGGGCGGGATTCGAACCCGCGGTGGGCTATTAACCCACACACGCTTTCCAGGCGTGCGACTTAAACCACTCATCCACCTCTCCGTGGAACCAGACATTGTAGCAGCGCTGACTGAAAAAACGCCACAACTGGCAACGCGCAATGCTTGTGGACTGAGTAGCCAGCCCTTTCACGGTCTTGCCCACGGACGATGGTTTGCTGCTCGGCGTGCTGGTTCTCCAAGCAGCCTGAACAGCAGCCGGGCGCAGGGAGCGCAAACGAAACAGCCAGAAGGGGTGTACCAGGGCGAGCTTGGCTGCGCAGCGCGGCTTGTGGCGGATGTGGCGCTTGGCTCATCCGTCTCTCGGTCAAGGCGGCTCATCGCATGCGCTCATGACGTTCCCTCATCATTGCGGCGAAAGGCCGCACTCCATGAGGCGTGTCTGCCTGGATACGGCGCTGATCGAAGGGCGCCGTGTGGATTGCGGCTTTCGCCGCAATGACGGGAGGGCAAGGATTGCGTACTTCGTTGATGTGCGTGATGCGCGCCAACTTGCCGGGTGATTTTGGCACCTCCGCGCCTATCCTCAGAGGCGTTTTCCGCCGCCTGGGGCAGGCGTGTCAGCGCATGGGCAGTGCGTCGGGGCCGGGCTGGCCCGCCTGCACCATCTTCATGGCCGAGGTGACCAGGGCGGACAACTCGGTCATGTTGTGCGGCACCACCAGCGTGGTCTTGGCGTCCGCGGCGAGCTGGCTGTAGGCGTCGACGGCCTTCTCGGCCACCTTGAGCTGCACCGCCTGCTCGCCGCCGGGCTGGCGGATGGCCGCACCAATGCGGGCCAGCGCCACGGCGGTGGCGTTGGCGACTTCGGTAATGGCGGCGGCCTGGCCTTGGGCGGTGTTGATGGCAGCCTGCTTTTCGCCCTCGGACTTGGCGATGGCGGCTTGTTTCTGACCCTCGGCCAGGTTGATTTCTTCCTGGCGCTTACCCTCGGACGTGGCGATGACGGCGCGCTTTTCGCGCTCGGCGGTGATCTGCGCCTGCATGGCGCGCAGGATTTCGTTGGGCGGCGTCAGGTCCTTGATTTCGTAGCGCAGCACCTTCACGCCCCAGTTCAGCGCCGCCTCGTCGATGGCCTCGACCACCTTGGCGTTGATCATCTCGCGCTCCTCGAAGGTGCGGTCCAGCTCCAGTTTGCCGATCACGCTGCGCAGCGTGGTCTGCGCCAGCTGCGAGATGGCCATGATGTAGTTGCTGGAGCCATAGCTGGCGCGCATGGGGTCGGTCACCTGGAAGTACAGGATGCCGTCTACCTGCAACTGCGTGTTGTCGCGCGTGATGCAGACTTGGCTGGGCACGTCGAGCGGAATTTCCTTCAGGCTGTGCTTGTAGGCCACGCGGTCGAAGAAGGGAATGATGGTGTTCAGGCCGGGCGAGAGCGTGGCGTGGTATTTGCCCAGGCGCTCGACCACCCAGGCGTTTTGCTGGGGAACGATCTTGACCATGAACTTGGCCACGATGGCCACGAGAACGAGTGCAATGATGAGAAATTCCACGGTGGTGGGCCTTCCAGAAGTTAGGGGTTGAGCGGGAGTGATGAGTCTGTTGGCGCGCGGCTCAGGCCGGATCGACCAGCAAGCGGCTGCCCACCAGTTCGGCAACCCGATGAGGGCCGGGCAGGGGGGCCACGCCAGGCCGGTGAATGGCCGTCCACTGGGCGCCGCGATAGCGTACCGAGGCGGTGCCGTCGGCGTTCCAGCCGTCGATGTGGATGGTTTCGCCCACGTCCAGGTTGACGCTGCGCTCGGCGCGCGCCGATGGCTGATCGGGCTGGCGGCGGCGCACGACGTAGCAGAGCACCACGGTCACGGCGCTGACCACCGTGGTCACCGCCAGTTGCACTTGCAGCGAGGCACCCAGGTGCGCCGCCAGCGCGCCCGCCGCGCTGCCAATGGCCAACATGAGCAGATAAAAAGTCAGCGTGAACAGCTCCAGCGCGACAAGCACGCCGGTGATGATCCACCACCACGTTGATTCAGCCATAGAAGCCTCCGATTCTTGACGGTCCGCATGACCAACTGCCTACATTTTGGTGCATCGGGCTTCGAGCAGGGAGAATTGACACGCCAATTCCGTACACTTCGCCGCTGCGTTGCCGCATCCCGGCTGGAGCCTGCCCCATGAAATTCCGTTTCCCCATCGTCATCATCGACGAAGACTACCGCGCCGAGAACACCTCCGGCTTCGGCATCCGCGCGCTGGCCGAGGCCATCGAGGCCGAGGGCTTCGAGGTGCTGGGCGCCACCAGCTACGGCGACCTGAGCCAGTTCGCGCAGCAGCAAAGCCGCGCCAGCGCCTTCATCCTGTCGATCGACGACGAGGAACTGGGCAACGACCCAGAGGTGGATCCGGCGGTGCAGGATTTACGCAACTTCATCGCCGAGGTGCGCCGCAAGAACAGCGACGTGCCGATCTACCTGCACGGCGAGACCAAGACCAGCCAGCACCTGCCCAACGACGTGCTGCGCGAGCTGCACGGCTTCATCCACATGTTCGAGGACACGCCCGAGTTCGTGGCCAAGCACATCGTGCGCGAGGCCAAGAGTTACCTGGAGGGCATCCAGCCGCCGTTCTTCAAGGCGCTGCTGGACTACGCCGAGGACGGTTCGTACTCGTGGCACTGTCCGGGCCACTCAGGCGGCGTGGCGTTCTTGAAGTCGCCCATCGGCCAGATGTACCACCAGTTCTACGGCGAGAACATGCTACGCGCCGACGTGTGCAACGCGGTGGAAGAGCTGGGCCAGTTGCTGGACCACAACGGCGCCATCGGCGAATCCGAGCGCAACGCGGCGCGCATCTTCAACGCCGACCATTGCTTTTTCGTCACCAACGGCACCAGCA
This sequence comes from Pseudomonadota bacterium, assembly GCA_030538085.1. Taxonomy (GTDB): domain Bacteria; phylum Pseudomonadota; class Gammaproteobacteria; order Burkholderiales; family Burkholderiaceae_C; genus Ottowia. Next base: position 15,839 of record JAUNUR010000074.1, read on the forward strand.
CGTCGAACAAGATCGTGTGGCACCACACGGTGGCGCCGGGCGACGTGGTGGTGGTGGACCGTAACTGTCACAAGAGCAACCTGCACGCCATCATCATGACGGGGGCGATTCCCGTTTTCTTGAGGCCCACGCGCAACCACTACGGCATCATCGGCCCGATCCCGAAGTCCGAGTTCGAGCCCGAGGCGATCAAGGCCAAGATCCGCGCCAACCCGCTGCTGGGGCACGTGGATGCCGACAAGGTGAAGCCGCGCATCATGTCGCTGACGCAGTCCACCTACGACGGCGTGCTGTACGACACCGAGGCCATCAAGCAGATGCTGGACGGCTACGTTGACAACCTGCACTTCGACGAGGCCTGGCTGCCGCACGCCGCCTTCCACCCGTTCTATGGCAGTTACCACGCCATGGGCAAGAAGCGCGCGCGGCCCAAGCAGAGCGTGGTGTACTCCACCCAGTCCATCCACAAGCTGCTGGCCGGCATCAGCCAGGCCAGCCACGTGCTGGTGCAGGACTCGCAGAACGTGGCGCTGGACCGCTACCTGTTCAACGAGGCGTACTTGATGCACACCTCCACCAGCCCGCAGTACAGCATCATCGCCAGCTGCGACGTGGCCGCAGCCATGATGGAGCCGCCCGGCGGCACCGCGATGGTGGAAGAGAGCATTGCCGAGGCGCTGGACTTCCGCCGCGCCATGCGCAAGGTGGAGGCCGATTTCGGCAAGGATGACTGGTGGTTCCAGGTCTGGGGGCCGGACAAGATCGCCGAGGAGGGCGTTGGCCGCGCCGACGACTGGATCATCAAGAACGGCGGTGGCAAGAAAAGCTGGCACGGCTTTGGCAAGCTGGCGCCGGGCTTCAACATGCTGGACCCGATCAAGTCCACCATCGTCACGCCGGGCCTCAACCTGGACGGCAAGTTCGACAAGACGGGTATTCCGGCCAGCATCGTCACCAAGTTCCTGGCCGAGCACGGCGTGGTGGTGGAGAAGACGGGCCTGTACAGCTTCTTCATCATGTTCACCATCGGCATCACCAAGGGCCGCTGGAACACGTTGCTGACGGCGCTGCAGCAGTTCAAGGACGACTACGACCGCAACCAGCCCATGTGGCGCATCATGCCGGAGTTCTGCCAGCAGCACCGCCGCTATGAGCGCATGGGCCTGCGCGACTTGTGCCAGCACGTGCACCAGCTCTACGCCAAGTACGACATCGCGCGCCTGACCACCGACATGTACCTGAGCGAGTTGACGCCCGCCATGAACCCGGCCGATGCCTACGCCTGCATCGCGCGCCGCCAGGTGGAGCGCGTGGAGATCGACGAGCTGGAAGGCCGCATCACCACCGCACTGGTCACGCCGTACCCGCCGGGCATTCCGCTGTTGATTCCGGGTGAGGTGTTCAACAAGAAGATCGTGGATTACCTGAAGTTCGCGCGCGAATTCGCCATCGAATGCCCGGGCTTCGAGACCGACATCCACGGCCTGGTGGAAGTGGAGGACGACAAGGGCCACGTGCGCTATTTCGCCGACTGCGTGGCCGAGAGCGGCAAGCGCAAGCAAGCTGGCCCCAGAACCGGTTCAAGAACGTGATCGAAACCCGCAAGAAGATGCCTTATGCACACCCTGGGCAGGCTATGATTTGCCATCGAAAGGAGAAACGATGTTCCCTGAGTACCGCGACCTGATCACCCGCCTGAAGGGCGAAGGCACGAACCAACGGTTTCTGAGCCTGTTCGAGAAGCACAACGATCTGGATCACCAGGTCAAGGCGCTTGAAGACCACGACGCCGGTGGCATCCACACCGAGATCGAGGTGCTGAAAAAGGAAAAGCTGCGCATCAAGGATGAGTTGTACGCCATCCTGCGCCAGGAGGCAGAAGCCACGACGGGCAAGTAAGCCAGTGGCGCTTGACCCGAGAAAGCCCGCCTTGGCGGGCTTTTTTGGGTCTGCTCGATCCGGAGGCATCGCGCGCTCCGCGCCATTGATTGCGACTCGCACAAGCGGGGGGACTTAGATTATTTTTTGATGGCGAAATAACGCTTGTGTGCTTTGATTACATACGCAAGCAGCTCTTGTTTTGAGACTTATAAACGGCTTCAAACCGTTATCGCCTGTTTTCAGTCGTGGCAGGGCGTTTGCCCCCGGTTCGGGATAAGGCCAGTTCCAAGTCTTGCATCACGACAGCGTGGGTCATCAGGAAAAAACTCACATTCCCTCGTCATTGCGGCGAAGGCCGCAATCCATGGGGCGTCACCTTGA
>JAUNUR010000075.1 GCA_030538085.1 Pseudomonadota bacterium
GACGGGATGAGGTGAAGGCATGACATAGGCTTGTCCTGAATGACGAAACTCTCAAGAGGTTGAAGGGCTCGGCCAGATAGCAAAAACCCGGCGGTTGATGCCGGGTTTTTTGATGCGCTTGCGGTTATTGATCCGAAAAATATCCACTTGGAATACCGTCGCGGTGCACGGATGCCTGCCATTGGTGACGGGAGCGGCCTACGGCGCCACGCTGAAGAATCGGCAAGTGGATTGCTTCCAAATCAATAATCCGGAGCCGTCTCCAGGATCAAGGTTTGGTCGAGCGTGGCGGCGTCGACCTCGCAGGCTTGCCGGTGACCGCGCCGCTGGCCGCGCTGGCGGGCATGGCGGGTGTCAGATCGGCTGGCAATGCGCTGCCGTCGCCAGGGGCCGTGCCGCCGCGCGGGGTGGTTTCAGGCGCGGGCGGTGGCAGGGTGGTGGGGGCCGGTGCTTTTTGCATCGTCCCGGTGGTGGCTCCCGTGGGGGAGCCCGCCGTGGCTTGCGCGGCCGCGGGCAGGTTCCAGGCCAGCGCCGTGGTCATCAGCAGCGCGGCGGGGACGGTGCGAAAAATGCGTTGAGACATGCGTGAATACCTTTCGGTGGTTGAACACAAGCCGCAGTCTGCCGGCTTTGCGCGTTACATGAAGCCCGAAAATGTTGGTGTTGTAACGATGTGAATGCGTACTCACTTGGAGGCTGTTCTCAAATTCATCGTGTGCCGCGACCACTTTGAGGGCTGGCGCTCACGAGTTGCAAGGCTTGGGTCGAGGCCGCCACACCACGCGCAAATGTGCGGGCGGGCACTGGCGTCCAAACACCATGGCGGATAAAATAAAAAGTTGCCTTCACGACCTATTGACGCGGGGAGCGTCGCAGACATTTTTGACTTCTGCCTTGTGTTTGTGCGCCCCTTCCATTCCGGCCCGCGCAGCGTCCGCGCCGTCCGGTACGTGCTAGACAGCAGCGCGCGCAGCCAGCCTTTTCGCGCGCTGGTCCGATATGACGCATTCAAAGTTTGTACGCATTCGAGGATTTAGGAGAAACGATGGCGAAGGAAGAACTGATCGAGATGCAGGGCATCGTCAATGAAGTGCTGCCGGACACGCGCTTTCGCGTGACGCTGGACAACGGCCACGAGCTGGTGGCCTATTCGGCCGGCAAGATGAAGAAGAACCACATCCGCATCCTGGCGGGTGACCGCGTGTCGCTGGAGCTGTCGCCCTACGACCTGACGAAGGGCCGCATCAACTTCCGTCACCTGGAGCGCCGTGGCCCGGCGCCCACGGGCGGCGGTGGCGGTCAGCGCCGTCGCTGACGCCCGGGCTTGCAGTGACCCGCCGCGCAGGCCGTCGCCTGTGTCTTCACTGCCTTGTGGTTGCCGGCGCCCTCGGCGTCGTGGGGCCGGCAGCCGCGTCGCCGAAGGGCGATGCCGCTTCGCAAGCCACCTCTCCTTCCCGTGCGCGCGCCATGCAGCCTGACATCCAGGACGCCGTGGCGGCCGCCTTCGCCGCCCACCCGCGCACCGGCTTCCTGCCCGCCGCCGTGCGCGATCAGGCCGGTCACGATGGCCCCCTGCCCATCGGCCACGGCCAGACCAATTCACAACCCCGCACCGTGGCCGACATGCTGCGGCTGCTGGATGTGGCGCCGGGCATGCGCGTGCTCGACGTTGGCGCCGGTTCGGGCTGGAGCACGGCGCTGCTGGCGCATCTGGTGGGCGCCACGGGCGAGGTGCACGGTGTCGAGCTGGTGCCCGAGCTGACACGCTGGGGCGCGGGCAACCTGGCGGCGACAAAGCAGCCCTGGGCCAGCATCGTGCAGGCCGTGCCCGGTGTGCTGGGCCTGCCCGATCGGGCGCCATTCGACCGCATCCTCGTCTCGGCCGAGCCGGACACGCTGCCGCGGACGCTGGTCGATCAACTGCGCGACGGCGGCGTGATGGTGATTCCCGTGGCGGGCGAGATGCTGCGCGTGGTGCGGCGGGGCGACAAGACCGAGATCACGCGCCACGGCGACTATCGCTTCGTGCCCTTGAAATAGGTGACACCCCCCTGAGCGCCTGACGGCGCTTCCCCCCTCTCCTGCGGGAGGGGGGACAACGCCAGTCGCCGGCGCAGGTCCGGCGACGGCGTTCGCTGGCATGGCCTGCTCCGCGGCCATCTGAAAGGGGCTGAAAGCGCTGGGTTGAGGCCACGCGGCGCGTGAGGCGACATGCCTTCTTGTGGGAGCGGGCTTGCCCGCGATGAGGCAGTTGGCTGGAGCGAGGCGCCGTCCATCGCGGGCAAGCCCGCTCCCACCAGACTGCTGCGGCAGATACGCCTCTTATTTTCGTGCCGCCCGCCGCGCACGCACCGCCTCGGCCAGGCCATCGAGCACCGGCACCGTCTGCTCGAAACTGATGCACGCATCCGTCACCGACACGCCGGGCTTCAGGGCCTGGCCGGCCACGATGTCCTGACGGCCTTCCTCCAGATGGCTCTCGATCATCACGCCCATGATGCGCGCGTCGCCGGCGGCCATCTGGCGCGCCACGTCGGCGGCCACCTCGATCTGCCGGGCGTGCTGCTTGCTGGAGTTGGCGTGCGAGACGTCGATCATCACCTGCTCGCGCAGACCGGCATCGCGCAGCAGCGCGCAGGCGGCGTCCACATCCGCCGCCGAATAGTTGGGCGCCTTGCCGCCGCGCAGGATGACGTGGCAGTCGTGGTTGCCGCGCGTTTCGAACACGGCGGCCTGGCCCATCTTGGTCAGCCCCAGAAAGGCGTGCGGCGACTGGGCGGCCAGGATGGCGTCGGCCGCCATCTTCACGCTGCCGCCGGTGCCGTTCTTGAAGCCGATGGGGCAGCTCATGCCGCTGGCGAGCTGGCGGTGGCTCTGGCTCTCCGTCGTGCGGGCACCAATCGCGCCCCAGCTCACCAGGTCGCTGATGAACTGCGGGCTCAGCAGGTCGAGAAACTCGCAGCCCACCGGCAGGCCCAGCGCCAGCACGTCGAGCAGCAGGCGACGCGCCAGTTGCAGCCCTTCGTTGACGGCATAGCTGCCGTCGCGGCGGGGGTCGTTGATGTAGCCCTTCCAGCCCACCGTGGTGCGGGGTTTTTCGAAGTAGGTGCGCATCACCACCAGCAGATCGGCGGCGTGGCGCTGGCTTTCAGCCTGCAGACGGCGCGCGTACTCCAGCGCCTCGCCATGGTCGTGGATGGAGCAGGGGCCCACCACCACCACCAGCCGGTCATCGGCGCCGTGCAGCACGCGCGAGATGGCGGCGCGGCTTTGCTCGACCAGTGTTTGCGCCGTCTCGGGCGCGGGCAGCCATTCTTGCAGCAGCGCGGGCGTCAGCAGCGGACGCACGGCGCGGATGCGCAGGTCGTCGATGCGGGTGGTGTCGAGGGTGGAGGAGGATGCAACGGAGGACATTCTTCGATTATCGTCGTTTATGCCGTTGACGCAGGTGTGACAAGCGCAAGCAGCTATTGAATCAATAGTTGATGTGTGTTGGTGCGCCGCATCGCGCGGGGCTGATCAACGGCTGGGCAAAGCGTGGGCGCTTTCAAGGCGTCAGGGCTGCAGCGCCGGCAGCCTGCCCATGACCTGCGCCAGCAGCGCGCGGCTGTCGGTGATGACCTTGGTGCGCCAGGCTGGGGAGCTGGGGTTGAACATCTCGCGGTAGTCGCGCTGAATGCGGGTCTGGTCGCTGGGGCTGGCGTAGCCCCACTGCGCGCCCTGGTTCTCCAGCACGGTGATGTGCAGCGACTTGATGGCGCCGAGGGTGGTCTGGCTGTCGAGCGTGCCGTATTCGAACACCGCCGGCAGGTGCAGCCCGTGTTGCCGCAGCGAGCCGATCCAGGCGGTCACGTCGCCGGTGACGGTGTAGAAGTCCTTGCCGCTGCCCCAGTCGATGGGGTGGCCGGAAAACACGGCCTCCAGCCCCTGGCGCTGGCGCGCGTCGTCGGGCGGGTTCAGGAACACGTGCAACTGGCCGCGCGCGCCGTAGCCGGTGTGCAGGTCGATGCTCATCGACAGCGGATAGGCGTTCAGGATGCCCTGCAGTCGTGGCGCCAGCGCTTCAAGCTGTGGTGCCAGCGCGCCGCCGCCGTAGTAGATGCCCCTGGGAAACGCGTACTGCCCTTGTAGCACCGCCTGCCGCAGCGGCCCCATGCCGTGCTGGGCGATCATGCCCACCGCGCGTGGCAGGAACAGGCGATGCTGGACCGCGCCCAGGCTGGCCGGCGTGGTGGGGTTGATGAGCGCGTCAACCAGCGGATAACCGGCGTTGTCGGTCAGGTACAGCGCGCCGGTCTGAGCGGCGTTGCGGTTCAGGTCGATGTTCTGCTCCGTGAAGCGGCGCTGTTTGGCGAAGCCATAGGGGTTCAAGGCGTGCAGCAGCAGCACGCCGGTGTCGGCCAGCGCGGCCTCGCCCATGAACTCCTGCATGAACAGGCGCGTGACCGCGCTGCCCGCCGGGCCTTCCACGCCGTGCACGCCGGACGAGATGATCAGCAGGTGCTTCGGCTGCCGCTGCGCCGGCACGTACAGAGCGTCGACGAACAGGCCTGTGGCCTGCGCGCTGGCGACTGGAATGGCGAAGCGCTCGACCCGCTCAAAGCGCGCCGCCAGCGCATCGCCCTGCGCCAGAAAGGCCTGGCGTGCCCCGGCGTAGTCGTCAATGAACAGCGCCTGCGCCGCCGCGTCGGGCGCGATGGCCGGATCAGCCGGCGCGAAATGGGCGAAGCGCCACAGCGCCACGCCCACCACCAGCGCGGCCACCGCGATCAGCGCCAGCAACCCGCGCCACAACCAGCGAAGAACCATGTCTTGTCTCCTTCCGCGATCAGCCTCTCAGTCCGGCACTATAGAACGGGCCGTATCAGTATCATCGCCGCACCATGACCACCAGCCTGACCCGCCACCTGCTCATCGAGGGCCGCGTCGAGGCCGTGGCGCAAGGCCCGGCCGATGCGGTGCAGGCGCTGATCGACTGGGCGCACCGGGGGCCGCCGCAGGCACGTGTCACGCGCGTGGGCGTGGACGAGGCGGCGGCGCAGGCGTTCGACGGGTTCGTGCAGCGAAGCACGGCCTGAGCGTTGGCGGTGTGCAAGCGCCTTGTGGGAGCGGGCTTGCCCGCGATGCGGCGTTGGCGTGGGGGGAGGTGCCTGATCGCGGCCAAGGCCGCTCCCACAGTCCTTGGGATCAAGATACTCCCTTGCAGTTTGCCTGCTGGTGCCAGTCCAGCAAGCGCTGACGGCGCATTCCCCTTTATTGATGGGAGCTGGAGCGCCTACAGCGTGCGCCCGAACGGCGCGATGCCGATCCACGCCGCGTGTGCCCAGAACGCGAACGCCGCCCAGGCCACCACGCCGACGACGAGCGCAATCAACGTGCCACCCACCGTACCTGCCGCGTAGGTCGTGCCCAGCGCGCGATCGCGCCGGCGCGCGGCGCGGTAGCTCAGGATGGCCCACAGCAGGAAGGCGCCGAACAGCACCACGTCGGCCAGCTTGGCCGTGGCCAGCAGGTGGCCGAAGGCCCACAGCTTCACGCCCAGCACCATGGGGTGATGCAGCTTGGCTTTGAAGTGGTTGCGCGGCACGTAGGCGGCCACCATCAGGATGAAGGCCGTCAGCGTGAACAGCGAGTTCAGGTGTTTCATGAACACCGGCGGCGTCCACAGCAGCACGGGCTGCTGGCGCGCCAGCCCGTAGCCCCAGATGATCAGAGCGAAGCCGACCAGCGACACCACGCTGTACAGCCCTTTCCATGGGTTTTCGCCCAGACGCGCCACGGTGCGCGTGCGCCAGCCCTCGGCGAAGATGCGCACCGAGTGCGAGCCCAGGAAAACCAGCAAGCCAAGAACCAGAATCAGCATGTTTGTCGTTGCCGCGCGCGGGGAGCGGGCGCGGGGCGTGTGAAGTGAGAAATGCGGGCCATTATGGGGGCAGGTGTTGTCGCCCGTGCGGTCAACTGCCGTTTCTATTGAGGGTTTCGTAATTCAGGACAAGCCTATGCAATGCCTTCACCTCATCCCGTCATTGCGGCGAAGGCCGCAATCCACACGGTGTCCGTGGGTGAATGCCGTGTCAAGGTGACGCCCCATGGATTGCGGCCTTCGCCGCAATGACAAGGGGATGTGAGGTGGGGTTCTGATGCCCCGCGCTGTCGTGATTGTTGAAAATATCAATAGGTTCAAGTGCTTTGCTTTGCCCGCCAATATGAACGCGAAGCAGTTTTACGGCCACCGGTCAATCACAGGCGCGAAGCTCCTTGCCCGCCAGCGCGCCGCGCAGTGCGCGGGCCTGCTGGCGCAAGCTGGCATCGGCATTGGGCAGGCGCAGCACGTAGGCGGGCGTGTCGCGGCGCTCTTGCACCACGCGGGCGGTGCGCACGCCCTTGCGGCCCAGGTCGGTCAGGGCGCGCTGGGCGGCCTCTTCGGTGGAGAAACGGCCCAGCGACAGGCCTGGCTCCAGCGCGACGCCAGGGCGGTCGGTGTCGACGCCCAGATCACGCAGCTCGCCGCGCTTGGTGCGCACGGCATCGGCATCGGCCAGTTTGCCTATGTACACCATCCAGCGGCCCGGCAGTTGCACGCGGTCGATGCGCCACGAGCCCCCGGGCAGGCTGGCGGCGGCGCGGCGCACGGCGTCGATCTGCTGCTCGGTGAAGGCGCCTGCCTCCAGACAGGCACCAGCGGCCGCGGCGGGCGTGGGCGCTGGGGTAGTGGCGGCCACTTCGGTGGACGCCAGGGTGGCGGGGGCGGCTTCTTCGGTGCTGGCTTGTGGCTCGGGCCGCGCGGATGTGGCGGCGGGTGTGGCAGCGGATTCGGCGGCGGATTCGGCGGCGGCCGAGGCCGCGTCCAGTGGCCGCAGCGTCAGCGATTCGGGGCGCACCTGGCGCTCCAGCCGCTCCGGCTCGGCCTGCACCGTGGGCGCCAGGCCCACCGTGCGCAGCCAGCCTTGTGACCAGGCGAACCAGCCCAGGTTGGCCAACAGCAGCAGCACTACCAGACGTCCGACCATCACCCCTCTCCTTCCGGCGCCCGTGGGCGCACGCTGACTTCAGCGCTGTGCACTTCGCGCAGCCCGGCGGGCGTGTGCACGCGCAACTCACCGCCGGGGCCGACGCCTTGTGCCTGCCCTTCGGTGCCATCCGACAGGCGTACCGCCTGCCCGGCCAGCAGATCGCGCGCTGCAAAGCGCGGCACCAGCGGCGCGAAGCCGCCCTGCTCGAATGCGCGCACCGTTTGTACCAGCGGCGTGGTGATGCGCGCCAGCGCCGCGGGTGCCTCGATGCCCGGCAGCAAGGCCCGCAGCCACGCGGGCGGCGTGGAAAAGCCTTCGCCTTCCAACGGCGCGATGTTGACGCCGATGCCGATGACCGCATAGCGCCCCACGCCCGGCTGCCCGGTGCCCGCCGTCTCCACCAGGATACCGGCCAGCTTGCGGCCCCGCCACCACAGGTCGTTGGGCCACTTCAGGCGGATGTCGGGGTGCAGGCTTTCGGCCACGGCCAGCCCCACGGCCAGCGACAGGCCCGACCAGTCGCGCGGCGCCAGCGGCAACCCGAGCGAGAAGGCCAGGGCGCCGCCCGGCGCGCCGTCACCCGCCTGCCAGCCGCGCCCCAGGCGGCCGCGTCCGGCGTTTTGCAGCTCGGCCACCAGCAGCGTGGGCACCGCGTGACCCGCGCGCGCGCGGCGCATCAGCTCGCTGTTGGTGGAGTCGATCTCGGCCACCACCTCGACCACCACGCCCGGCAGCAGCGGCGCGAGCTGCGTGCGCAACGCATCGGCGGGCCAGGCAAGCGTGGGCGGGCGCATGTGTCAGCTCTTGGCTTTTTTCTTTTTCTTCTTCTTTTTTTTCTTGTCGCCGCCTTCCGCGGTTTCCAGGTCGGACGACAGCAGCGTGCCGCGGCACTTGCTGGTGCCGCACCAGCAGGGGTAGTCGGCGGTCAGCTCGGGCGTCAGCGGCTCGTCGATGACCAGGCCGTAGTCGTAGTTCAGCTCGTCACCGGCCTTGATCTTGCGCCGCGCGGTGATGAAGATGCGGCCCTCGTCCTCGTCGGCGATGCAGTTGGGATCGCATGAATGGTTGATCCAGCGCGAATCGTTGCCGCCGTACAGCGCGTCGATCACGCGGTCTTCGTCGATGTGGAAATAGAAGGTGTGGTTGGGGTCATCCGGGTCGTGCGGGTGGCGGCGCTGCGCTTCCTCCCAGCTGATGATTTCGCCCACGTATTCCATGATGCGCTCGCCCTTGGGAATATCGACCAGGGCGAACACGCCCTGCCCATGCACGCCCGAGCGGCGCACCTCAATGCGGCATGTGGCCGACGAATTTGCGGGGTTTTTGCTGGCCACGGAAAGTTTTTGCTATGTTGGATTGAGTGCGCGCGCATGCGTGGGCGTGGGCGCGCGAGTGCGGGTGCGCGTGTGCGCACGCGCGAGGAGCCGGATTCTAGCCACATGAAAACACTGGTCATCGCAGAGAAGCCATCGGTCGCGCAAGACATCGTGCGCGCCCTCACGCCCGTCGCCGGCAAGTTCGACAAGCACGACGAGCATTTCGAGAACGAGCGCTACGTCGTCACCAGCGCCGTCGGCCACCTGGTGGAGATCCAGGCGCCCGAGCAGTACGACGTCAAGCGCGGCAAGTGGAGCTTTGCCAACCTGCCCGTCATCCCGCCGCACTTCGATCTGAAGCCGGTCGACAAGACCAAGACGCGGCTGAATGCCGTGGTGCGGCAGGCCAAGCGCAAGGACGTGGGCGCGCTGATCAACGCCTGCGACGCGGGGCGCGAGGGCGAGCTGATCTTCCGCCTGATCGAGCAGTACGCCGGTGGCGGCAAACCGCTGGGCAAGCCGGTGCAGCGCCTGTGGCTGCAAAGCATGACGCCGCAGGCCATCCGCGACGGGTTCGACAACCTGCGCACCGACGCCCAGATGCAGGGCCTGCACGACGCCGCGCGCAGCCGCAGCGAGGCCGACTGGCTGGTGGGCATCAACGGCACGCGGGCCATGACGGCCTTCAACTCGCGCGACGGCGGGTTCTTTCTGACCACCGTGGGCCGCGTGCAGACCCCCACGCTGGCCGTGGTGGTGGAGCGCGAGGAGCAGATCAAGAAGCACGTGGCGCGCGACTACTGGGAGATCCACGCCACTTTCCTGGCCGAGGCGGGCGAGTACGCCGGCAAGTGGTTCGACCCGGCGTGGAAGAAGGACGCGGGCGATGCCGAGAAGCGCGCCGACCGCGTGTGGGATGCGCCCACCGCGCAGGCCATTGCCGACGCCGTGCGCGGCAAGGCCTGCAGCGTCACCGAAGAATCGAAGCCCAGCACGCAGGCATCGCCCCTGCTGTTCGACCTGACATCGCTGCAGCGCGAGGCCAACAGTAAGTTCGGCTTCAGCGCCAAGACCACGCTGGCGCTGGCGCAAAGCCTGTACGAGCGCCACAAGGCACTGACCTACCCGCGTACCGATTCGCGCTGGCTGCCCGAGGACTACCTGGCCGTGGCGCGCAAGACCTTCGAGATGCTGGCCACCCGTGGGCAGCGCCACCTGGCGCCGCACGCGAAGAAGGCGCTGGATGACGGCTACATCAAACCCACCAAGCGCATCTTCGACAACAGCAAGGTGTCGGACCACTTCGCCATCATCCCCACGCTGGAGGCACCCGGCGCGCTCTCGGAAGCAGAGCAGAAGCTGTACGACCTGGTGGTGCGCCGCTTCATGGCGGTGTTCTATCCCAGCGCCGAATACCAGGTGACGACGCGGGTGACGACGGCCAGCCACGAGGGCAAGAGCTACAACTTCCAGAGCAACGGCAAGGTGCTGGTGCGGCCGGGCTGGCTGGCCATCTACGGCAAGGAAGCCGATGGCGAGATGGACAAGAAGGAAGGCGAGAGCAGCAAATCGCTGGTGCCCGTGAAACCCGGCGAGATGGTGCGCAACGAACACGTCGAGCCCAAGCCCTTGCAAACCCGCCCGCCCGCGCGCTACTCCGAAGCCACGCTGCTGGGCGCCATGGAAGGCGCGGGCAAGTGGATCGAGGATGACGAGCTGCGCGAAGCCATGCAGGAAAAAGGCCTGGGCACGCCCGCCACGCGCGCGGCCATCATCGAAGGCCTGCTGACCGAGAAATACATCCTGCGCGAGGGCCGCGAACTGATTCCCACCGCCAAGGCCTTCCAGCTGATGACGCTGCTGCGCGGCCTGCAGGTGGAAGAACTGAGCAAGCCCGCGCTGACCGGCGACTGGGAATACAAGCTGGCGCAGATGGAACGAGGCCAGCTCTCGCGCGACGCCTTCATGCGCGAGATCGCGGCGATGACCGAGCGCATCGTGCTGAAGGCCAAGGAATACGACCGCGACACGGTGCCCGGCGACTACGCCACGCTGCAAACGCCCTGCCCCAATTGCGGCGGCGTGGTGAAGGAAAACTACCGGCGCTTCGGCTGCGCCGGCGCCAGTGGCACGGGCGAAGGCTGCGGCTTCTCGTTCACCAAGACGCCGGCGGGCCGCACGTTCGCCGTCGAGGAAGCTGAGGCTTTCCTGCGCGACCACAAGATCGGCCCGCTGGAAGGCTTCCGCAGCAAGGCCGGCTGGCCCTTCGTGGCCGAGCTGGCGCTGGTGCGCGACGAGGAAAGCGGTAACTTTAAGCTCGAATTCGACTTCGGCGACGACGCCAAGGCCGAACAGACCGGCGAAATCGTCGACCTGTCCGCCGAGCCGGCCGTCGGCCCCTGCCCCAAGTGCGGCGCGCCGGTCAAGGCCTTCGGCAAGAGCTATGTCTGCACCCGCAGCGTGCCCTCGAACGAGCATCCCGCGCCCAGCTGCGACTTCAAGAGCGGCCAGATCATCCTGCAGCAGCCGGTGGAGCCCGAACAGATGACCAAGCTGCTGAACGAGGGCAAGACCGACTTGCTCGACAAGTTCGTCAGCATGCGCACGCGCCGCGCCTTCAAGGCGCGCCTGAGCTGGAGCGCCGACGAGGGCAAGGTGGTGTTCGAGTTCGAACCGCGTGAAGGCGCCCGCAAGTACCCGCCGCGCAAGACGGCGGCGGCACCGGCCAAGACCACGGCAAAATCAGGCGCTGCCAAGAAAGCACCCGCCAAGAAAACCACCGCCAAGGCCGAGAAGACCCCGCGCGCCGGCAACCTGCAGCCCAGCCCCGCGCTGGCCGCCGTCATCGGCGCCGGCCCCTTTGGCCGCGGCGAGGTGATGAAACTGCTGTGGGACTACATCAAGGCGAACAATTTGCAGGACCCGAAGGACAAGCGCACCATCGTCGCCGACGCCAAGCTGCGCCCCGTGCTGGGCGCCGACAGCGTGGGCATGTTCAAGCTGGCGGGGATCGTGGGCGGGCACTTGAGCTAGCCTCAACCTCAACTCGTCCCAGGACCTTGATTTTTCATGAGCGTGTCGCCGGATGATCCGCATGCCGAAGCGGAGCGCTGGGCGCTCCGGGGTCGCCCGGCCTTGGGGCGTGAAGTGCTGCTGCGCGCTCTGAAGAAAGAGCCGCTTAGACGCGATATTCGGCGCCACCTGACCGTCCTGGACAGCACGCCGTCGAATCTCAACGCACCGCGGCGCCTGGTTCCCTGGGTTTTCTCGGCGATGCACGTTCTGGTGGCTTGGGCAGTGCTCGTGGCCTTGGTGATCGGGCCGGGGTGGTTGGCAATCACCGTGGTCGAGGCGCTGTTTCCGCAGTTCATGGCGGGGCGGCCTGGCGGAATCTCAGAGCTTGTCCTGCTCTTGGTGCTGATGAGTGTTTACATGGTCGGGGTCATGCTGGTGGCCGTGCGGATGTTCGTTGCTTTTTGGTTCGAGTATCTGTCTCGACTGCCCCGTCGTCACGCGCTGGCGGCCGATGAGGCGCTGCCGAGGGTGATGACGACCTGGCAATTTGGCGCCATCTACAGCGACGCTCGCCGCGCGTTTTTTTCCCGGCCATATCACCACGAATAACAAACCGCCATGACATGCAAGCATTGCGTGCCGGCCCCGCGCCCGCTCCGCGGCGCCGTGATCGGCGCCACCAGCGTGCGCCTGGTCAACCCCTGGGACTTCACCGCGTGACCGCGCCCCGCCGCCCCCTCATCGGCCTGGCCCTTGGCAGCGGCTCGGCGCGCGGCTGGGCGCACATCGGAGTACTGCGGACACTGGCGGAGGCGGGGCTGAAGCCCGACATCGTGGCCGGCGCCTCGGTGGGCGCCATCGTGGGCGCGGCGTATGCGGCGGGCGAGCTGGACCGGTTCGAGGAATGGGTGCGTGGCTTGAGCGCGCGCGCCGTGTGGTCGTTCATGGATTTCGGCCTGGGCGGCGGCATGCTCAAGGGCGAGAAGCTGGTGGCCTTCTTCCGCGATCATTTTGATGATCCGGCCATCGAATCACTGCCGCTGCGCTTTGGCGCCGTGGCGACGGCGCTGCACACGGGCGACGAGGTGTGGCTGCGCGAGGGCTCCGTGGCCGACGCAGTGCGCGCCTCGTTCGCGCTGCCGGGGCTGTTCACGCCGGTGTGGCTGGACGACCGCCTGCTGGTCGATGGCGGGCTGGTGAACCCGGTGCCGGTGTCGCTGACGCGCGCGCTGGGGGCCGAGCTGGTGATCGCCGTCGACCTGAACGCCGACATCGCTGGCCGCCTGCTGCGCACCGAACCCGCCCCGGCGCCACGCGCGGCGTGGATGCAGTCGCTGCAAGACCGCGTCAGCGCGCTGATGCCGAACGGCGGCGAACCGGCCGGGGAGCCCACAGCCGAGCAGTCGCCGGCGGCGCGCCCGTTGCCATCGGTGCTTGACGTGCTGGCCAGCAGCATCCACGTGATGCAGGTGCGCATCACGCGCAGCCGCATGGCGGGCGACCCGCCCGAGGCGGTGATCGCCCCGCGTCTGGCGCACCTGGGCCTGCTGGACTTCTACCGCGCCGCCGAGGCCATCGAGGCCGGGCGCGCCGCCGCCGCCGAAGTGCTGCCCCAACTGCGCGCGCGGGGCCTGCTGCCGGCGACAACCACCTGATTCATCCCCTTCCACGGAGTCTCCATGAACATCACCAAAGACAGCGCCGTCACCATCGCCTACCGCATGACGACGCCCAACGGCAAGCCGCTGGACAGCGGAACCACCGCCTACCTGCACGGCGGCTACGACAACCTGTTCGCCAAGGTCGAGGCGGCGCTGGAAGGCCAGGCCGTGGGCCACAGCGTCAGCATCGACCTGACCGCCGCCGAGGCCTTCGGCGAGCGCGACGAGGCGCTGGTGCGCACCATTCCCAAAAGCGAATTCCCGCCCGGCGTGAAGGTGGGCGGCCAGTTGCAGGGCGCCGGGCCGCAAGGCACGCCCGTGGTCTACAACGTGGTGAAGATCAAGGGTCCCGAGGTGCATCTGGACGGCAACCATGCGCTGGCCGGGCAGGCGCTGCGCTTCAGTGCCACGGTGAAGGCCGTGCGCGTCGCCACCGCCGAGGAGATCGCCCACGGCCACGTGCACGGGGCGCATGGGCATCAGCACTGAACTATTGTTTCGATAGCTGGCCGCGCTTGACACAAAAGCGCTGAAGCCACTTTTATTCGTGATGCCTGACCGGCCAGCCGCGTGGGCGACTGCGTGCCAAGGCCGTTTGCGCTAGGCTCCGCGCCGCCATGTCCAGCGCCCATCCGTCGCCCGCCAGAACGCTTTTGCCGCCGCGCGTGGCCTGGGCGATCTTGCTGGCGCTGGCCAGCGGCTTCACGCTGAGCCAATCGTTCCGCACGGTGGCGGCCATCATGGGGCCGCCGCTGGCGGGCGATTTGCACTTGTCGCCGCAGCAACTGGGCTTGTGGGCGGCGGCGTTCCATTTCGCGTTCGGGTTGATGCAGCTGGTGATGGGGGTGTCGATCGACCTGTTCGGCATCCGCCGCACCATCCTGTCGGCGTTTCCCATGGCGGTGCTGGGCGCGATGGTGTCGGCGCTGGCGCCCAGTTACACGGCGCTGCTGCTGGGGCAGATGCTGATCGGCACCGGCTGCGCGCCGGCGTTCCTGGTCTGCACGGTGTTCATCGCCAAGTATTTCGCGCCGCAGCGCTTCACCGCCACCTCGGGGCTGATCATGAGCATCAGCGGTCTGGGCGTGCTGGCGACGGCCACGCCGCTGGCCTGGTTGATCGAGGTCAGCCACTGGCGCTGGGGCTTTGGCGTGCTGACCATCGCCTCCGCCGTGTCGTGGGCGGCCATGTGGTGGCTGGTACGCGCGCCGCGCGGCATGAGCGCCAGCCCGCCCGCCGGCGAGCGCCAGAGCGTGGGCGCCGCCATGCGCGATCTGCTGCGCCTGTTCGCGCTGCCGCACACCGCCGGGCTGGTGGCCTACGCGGCGGTGGCGTATGCCGGCTTCATCACCCTGCGCGGGCTGTGGCTGGGGCCGTTGCTGGTGGAGCGGCATGGCTTCAGCCTGGTGCAGAGCGGCAACGTCGCTTTCGCGATGACGCTGGCCAGCATGGTCAGCCCGGCCGTGTTCGGCCGCATCGACCCCGGTGGCGCCAGGCGCATCCGCTGGCTGCTGGTGTTCGCCGTCATCGTGGCGGCGCTGCTGGCGGTGATGGGCCTGGTGCACGTGGCCTGGGTGGACGTGCTGATCGCCATCGCCTACGGCGCGCTGTCGGGCTATGGCCTGCTGCAGTATGGCTACGTGCGCGACGCCTACCCCGAGCACGTGCGCGGCCGGGCGCTGTCGTTGTTCACCATGGCCATGTTCATGGGCATCGCGCTGATGCAGTGGGTCAGCGGCCTGGCCGCCAGCCTGGCGCCGCGTCTGGGGATGGAACCCTTCACCGCCGTGCTGCTGACCATGAGCGCCATGCTGCTGGGGGGAGCCCTCGCTTTCTGGAAGTTGCCGCGTGCCAGGACGGATTTATCCCCCTGAGCCGCTGACGCGGCTTCCCCCTTCTCTCTTCGGGAAGGGGGACAACGCCAGTGGGTGGGCAAAGCCCTTCCACGGCGTTCGCTGGCACGGCCTGCTCCGCAGCCTCCGGACTCGGACGTTCATTCGATCAACACTCGAACAGGCCCCGCGCAATCACTGTTACACGCACAGCAACGGGGCGGGGCATACTGGGGCGATGCCCACGCTGTACAAGGAGCCCCCCATGCGACTCATCCGCTCGTTCCTCGCCACCACCGGCCTCTTGGCCGCTGCGCTGTCGCTTGCTGGCTGTGGCGCCACCGCGCACAACCCCGACACCGCAAGCGCCTCGGGCGTCACCGTCTACGGCACCGCCGATGTGGGCGTGGGGCGGGTGCGCAACTGATCAGAATGCTTCACTTTTGATAGCTATCGGCGCCTGATGCGCAAGGCTTAAGAGCACTTTTTTATATGGGAACCAGCCTACCTTGCGCCGCCTCACCAACGCCCCCAACGCCGCCATCGCCCAAATCTGGGCCGATCTGCTGTGCGAGGCCGGCTACCCGGCGACGGTGGAGCGGCGCTATCTGAGCAGCGTGGCGGGCGAGTTGCCACCCGACCAGTGCCTGCCCGAGATATGGTTGCGCCACGACGAGCACCATGCCGCCGCCCGCGCCCTGCTGGATCAACTGGCCGCCGTGCCACAGCGCCACTGGCAATGCCCGCAGTGCGGTGAGCAGATCGAGGGTGGCTTCGAGCAGTGCTGGGCGTGCGGCGCCCTCATGCCTTCTCTATCAAAATCATAGCTATTGGCGCTTGATAGGCAGGCGCTGAAGGCCAATTTGGCTTGGAATACTCGTGCCTCACTTCCAGCGCAGGGGCTCGATCGACACGCTGCCGTCCGCGTTCGACAGTGTGAGAACACTCTCCTGGATCGTCGCCTGCAGCGCCATGCCGCGCTCGGCCAACCCCGCCAGCGCCTGCGCATCGGCGGCGGGCAGGCGCCAGACGCTCAAGCGGTCCAGCCGCGCCAGCTTGCCCTCGATGCCGCGCCACCACACGTCGGCCGCCGGGCCGTAGGCGTAGACGATCACCGCATCGGCCTTGGAACACGCCTTGGCCAGCGGCTTGTCGTCCGGCTGGCCGACTTCGATCCACAGGCGGGTGCGGCCGGTGAAGTCGACCAGTTGCACATCCGGCTCGTCGGGGCTGGACAGGCCGGCGCCGAAGCCGATCCTCGCATCGCCACCGCACAAATCCTGCACCTGGTGGGCGTTCAGCGCGAGCGCGGCGAGGCGCACCATCATGCGCTCGTCGGTCTCGCTGGGGTGGCGCGCCAGGGTCAGGCTCAGGTCGGTGTAACAGCCGTGGTCGATGTCGGCCAATTGCACCTCGGCCTTGAAGACGGTGGATTTCAGGACCATGGATTTACTCTGAAAACAGGAGCTGCGCACGCTTGCTGGACAAGCGCTGAAGGCCGAAAAAGCTTGAAATTGCGCCGGTTCAGACGCGCCGCGCCAGCTCGGCCGCCTGACCCACATAGGTGGCGGGGGTGAGCGCCAGCAGCCGGTTTTTCTCGGCCTGAGGAATTTCCAGCGAGCGGATCAGCCCGTGCAGCGCCTCACGCGTCACGGCCTGGCCGCGCGTCACGTCCTTGAGCTTTTCATACGCACCGGGCACGCCGAAGCGGCGCATCACGGTCTGGATGGGTTCGGCCAGCACTTCCCACGAGGCGTCCAGGTCGGCGGCAAGAGCGGCCTCGTTCAATTCCAGTTTGTTCAGGCCGGTCATCAGTGACTGGTAGGCCAGCACGGCGTAGCCTAGCGCCACGCCCATGTTGCGCAGCACGGTGCTGTCGGTCAGGTCGCGCTGCCAGCGGCTGATGGGCAGCTTCTCGCTCAAATGGCGCAGCACGGCGTTGGCAAGCCCCAGGTTGCCCTCGGCGTTTTCGAAGTCGATGGGGTTGACCTTGTGCGGCATGGTGGAGGAGCCGATCTCGCCCGCTTTGGTCTTCTGCTTGAAATAACCCACGCTGATGTAGCCCCAGACGTCGCGCGCCAGGTCGATCAGGATGGTGTTGGCGCGGGCCACCGCGTCGAACAGCTCGGCCATGTAGTCGTGTGGCTCGATCTGGATGCTGTAGGGCTGGAAGGTGAGGCCCAGGCCGGGCTTGCCGGTATCGGCACCCGGCTCGCCGGCGGCGGGCGATTCGACCACGCGGCGGCTGAAGGCCTCCCAGTCGAAATCGGGCCAGGCGCTCAGGTGCGCGTTGTAGTTGCCCACGGCGCCGTTCATCTTGGCGAGCAGCTTGACGCTGGCGATGCGCTCGCGCGCCGCATCCAGGCGCACAACGACGTTGGCCAGTTCCTTGCCCACCGTGGTCGGGCTGGCCGTCTGGCCGTGGGTTCGGCTGAGCATGGGCACGGCGGCGTAAGCGTGCGCCAACTCGCGCAGCTTGGCGATCACCGCATCCAGCTGCGGCAGCAGCACGGCATCGCGCCCGGCCTTCAACTGCAGGGCGTGGCTGGTGTTGTTGATGTCTTCGCTGGTGCAGGCGAAGTGCACGAACTCGCCGGCGGCCTGCAGCTCGGGCCGGCCCTCGAACTTGGATTTGATCCAGTACTCGACCGCCTTCACGTCGTGGTTGGTGGTCTTCTCGATGTTCTTGATGGCCTGGCCGTCGGCTTCGCCAAAGTCGCGCAGCAAGTTTGCAAGGTAAGCGCGCGCTTCGTTGGAAAGTGGCTTGAATTCGTCAAATCCAGCATCCGACAGCGCGATGAACCAGGCCAGCTCGACCTGCACGCGGCGCTGCATGTAACCCAGCTCGCTCATGATGGGACGAAGGGGCGCCAGCTTGGCGGCGTAGCGGCCGTCAAGCGGCGAGACGGCGGTCAAAGGTGTCAGGTTCATGGCCTTGGATTGTAGAGAGCGTCATCGCTGACATTGGCCCGGAGCGCCGATACGGGGGGGCCGATGGCGGTTCAGGACGTGCCCTGCAGGCGAATGCACCCACTTCATTTCTTGCAACTATCTGCGGGTCGGCGTACTAGGCCGTGTCATCAAATCATCCAAATGATTGCAGCGATCAGATGGATGGCGCC
>JAUNUR010000076.1 GCA_030538085.1 Pseudomonadota bacterium
CAATACGCTGATAAATCTCAATATCAACCAGCGGTGTTGCACTTCGGAGTTGAGATCGCCCTTTTAACATCTCCCCCGGCGGAACATTTTTGTAGGAAGTTCAGACTGCATCGTGCCGAATCAATAATTTTGCATTCATATAAACAACTGAAGAGGGAAAAATCACCCACCACTCAAGCCTACAAAATAAATCTGCACCAATTAAAAACAACATTAATAATTTTCAACTTAACATCCACCTAAAAACATCAACCTTTTTAAATACGATCATAAAATCACATGGAAAAAATTAAAATACTAATATTTGGCTCGTGTGTTTCAAGAGATCCATTTGGGCACTCCGATCAGCCAGCAAATGCATTGAATTTTAAGATTATTGATTATTATGCGCGCTCCTCCATGGCCTCTCTCTCAACAAAACCTCTATACGGATTAAATACAAGCAAAATTACATCCCCATTTCAAAAAAAAATGGTAGATAGAGATCTGCAAAAAATATTTTTTAAAGATATTCATTTATTGGATTTCGACATTTTACTTATTGACTTCATTGATGATAGATTAAATCTAATATTAACTGATGACGGATACGGAGTCACCGATTCTCCTGAGTTTAAAAAATCAGAAATTAATCTTAACAACTTGCCACATAGAATATTATCTTGCAATCACGATCTTTACAAACATCATTGGCAGCAAGGCTGGAAACAATTTCTACACACGCTGGAATCAATAAAAAAAGTCAAGTCATTATTAATCAATACAGTTTTTTATTCCAATAAAGATGATCGCGGAGAAAAGCTCCCTCATCAAAACCATATCAATTTATCAAATTCATATCTTTCATGGGCGTATGAACAAGTCAGCGCTGATTTACCAAAAACACAATTTTTACAATACGAAGATATTGAATTTATTAGCAAATCAGATCACCAGTGGGGCAAAGCCCCTTTCCACTATACATCTTCAGTAGAACAAGCGTGCTTAGCGGAAATAAAAAATTTTTACTATTTATCCGCCCATCATTGATTACAAAAAATCTTCTTCGTAGCACACTTTAAGGCTTCGCACCCCGACATTTTAGATGTTTCTCCGGAATGAAAAAACAGTCATGAAAAATATTTTATGCTAAAGATAGGTTTAATATCGGACGACTTGACATATAAATCACTTTCGCCAAGTTACAACTTGAAGCACATAACTTCGATGAATTATTATTTAACCTTGAAATTATGGCGACCCGATTTCATTTTTGTCGAATCAGCATGGCAAGGCTGGAGGAATTCATGGAAATATAAGATAGCATCTTATCCAGACATACCCGCCCGATCAAACAAGGCGCTGGCAAAGGTAATTTCATACGCCCGCGACCTGAATATTCCTTGTATTTTCTGGAATAAAGAAGACGGGGTTCACTTTGATCGCTTCATTGCAAGCGCCGCACTGTTCGACATTATTTTCACTGTGGATGAAAGCTGTGTTTCACGCTATAAAGATGCATTAGGAGCTTCAAAAAAAGTTTTTACACTACCATTTGCAATTCAACCACAAATTCATTATCATTCAAACACACAACCCAAAATTCACAGAGCAAATTTTGTTGGAAGTTACAGCCACCACATTCACGCAGAGCGACGCACTTGGCAGAACATGATGTTTTCAGCGTGCGAGCCTTATGGATTAACGGTGTTTGATAGGAACTCCGACAGAAAGTCGAAAAATTATCGTTATCCAGATCTTCCCTGGATTGACGTACACGCATCTATCCCCTATCAACGTACTGCAGAAATCTACCGAAGCCACCTTGTTTCCCTAAACGTCAACACGGTTACCGATTCACCTACAATGTATTCACGCAGGTTGATAGAAATCATTGCCTGCGGTGGTATTGCTGTAACAAATCCTGCACTGTCGATAGATCGATATTTTGCGGATTACTGTGAGGTGGTGCATTCACGCGAAGAATGCGATGAGGTATTGGCGCGTATTTTTGGTGGACAAGGCAAGGCTGAACTGGAACGAGCACGCGCGGGAGCTAACTACGTCAGCCGTGAACATACTTGGGAAAAACGCATGAGCCAGATCATTGAGGCCGTGGGTCTTTGAGGAAAATCCATGCCCAAGCAAACAGCTTTTGTTCGGGTATGTTGGTGGCGACAACGTTTAGGTGTCGTCAGGGTATTACTTGGTCTTCCGGTGCGTTATCTTAATCACGGTGTGACACGCGCCGCTGCTTATGCCGGTTGGGGGCGAAAGCGCAGTGGACAGCTAGCACAGCGCCTAGCGGATTGGTGGCACGCTCCAGTCTGTTTGCTGGAAGATGGTTTTTTGCGCTCCTTCGGTACCGGACAACACTTTCCGCCACTGGCCCTGGTGCTGGACGATACGGGCATTTACTACGACTGCACCCGGCCAAGTGCGCTGGAGCGACTGCTCGCTAGCGACACCGATGTGCTGCAACCAGATCCGTCAGCCGTGCAGCGAGCACGTATTCAGCTGCTTCAAACAGGCTTGAGCAAATACAACCATGCGCCTGATATTCAAGCCAGTCTGCTGCGGACAAACGATGTGCAGCGGATACTAGTGGTAGACCAAACAGCTGGCGACATGAGCGTGGCATTAGGTGCCGCCGACGAATCCACATTTGTCACCATGCTGACGGCCGCCCGGAACGAGAACCCCAATGCCACAGTTTACGTAAAGACCCACCCTGAAGTGACGGCGGGCCGCAAAGGGGGCTATTTGACCGGGGAGCAACCCGACGCGCGCACGGTGATATTGCGTGACGTCGTGAATCCGATGAGCCTGCTGAAGCACATGGATCGGGTGTATGTGGTCAGTTCCACCATGGGCTTCGAGGCATTGCTGGCTGGAAAACCCGTCAGCGTGTTCGGTATGCCATGGTATGCGGGTTGGGGCGTGACGGATGACCGACAAACGGATCACCCGGCACTGAAGCGGCGCACGCGCCAGCGCTCTGTGGATGAATTGTTTGCCGCCGCCTACCTGCGCTACACCCGCTATCTAAATCCGGTCACCCATCAGCATGGCACTATTTTTGACGTCATGGACTGGCTGTCCCGCCAGCGCGAGATGGCGGCCCGTTACCCCGGCAGAATGGTGGCGGTAGGCTTTCGTCGTTGGAAGGCCGCCAACGTCAAACCCTTGCTGTCGCTTGATGCCACCAAGGTTCTGTTCGTGCCTACTGCCGATGCCGCTGCCACACTGGGCCTAGGCACAGACGATAACCTGGTGTTCTGGGGACGAGAACCGCCACAAGGCGTGGCCGCGCTGGCCGAACGCACGGGCGCGAGCCTGTTGCGCCTGGAGGATGGCTTTGTTCGCTCGGTCGGTCTTGGCTCGGATCTGATTGCACCGCTGTCGCTGGTGTTGGACGATTGCGGTATCTATTTCGACCCCACGCAGCCCTCTCGCCTTGAGCACATCCTGCTTGATACCGCGTTCTCCTCTGACGAACTGGCGCGTGCAGCGGCGGTGCGTGCTTTCATGGTCGAGCATGGCATCACCAAATACAATCTCGAACCCCGCGAAGCGGCTGCCTGGGCGCACCAAGGGCGGCCAGTGGTACTGGTGCCAGGACAGGTGGAAGACGACGCCTCGATCCGTTTTGGCTGCACCGATGTGAAGACCAACCTGGGATTGCTGCAGGCGGCACGCCAGGCGCATCCCGATGCCTTCGTCGTCTACAAGCCGCATCCTGATGTCATGAGCGGCAACCGCGCTGGTCAACTGGCCTTGGCGAAGGCACGCAAGCTGGCCGACCATGTGGAAACGCGGCTGTCGGTGGTCAGTTGCATCGAGGCCTGCGACGTGGTGCACACCATGACCTCGCTCACCGGCTTCGACGCGCTGCTGCGCGGCAAGCGCGTAGTGGTGTACGGCCAGCCGTTTTACGCTGGCTGGGGCCTGACCGACGACGTGCTGCCCGAAGGCGTGGCTCTTGCGCGGCGGCGGCAACGCCCTCAGCCCCTGATGTTGGACGAACTGGTGGCCGGCACGCTGTTGCGCTATCCGCTGTATTGGGATTGGGATCTGAAGGGCTACACCACCTGCGAGGCCGTCTTGCACCGCCTGCTTGAAACCCGAACCCGCCTAGAATCCACCGGTTCACTGGAAAAACTGCGGCTGGGCTTTGTGCGTCGCCAATGGCGCAAACTGCGTATTTTGTCACGCGCGTGGATGAAATCATGACGTGACAAGTCAGCTTTCAGGTTGACCAACGCGTTTGGGAGTTTCAGATAGCCGAGGGCGCGCAGCATTCAGGCACGCCAAGGAGGACGATGTTGACACAAGGCTTGGGCCTATTCAGCGGCAGGCGTGTCTTGCTGTTGCAAGGGCCGGTTGGGCCTTTTTTTTCGCGTCTGGCGGCAGATCTGCGCCAGGCTGGCGCAGCGGTGCACAAGGTCAACTTCAACGCTGGCGACTGGCTGTTCTACCCACGCGGCGCCTCGCATTTCCGGGGCACCATGGACGAATGGCCCGCTTACATGCGCGCGCTGGTGGATCGGTTTCAGATCGACTTGATCCTGCTGTTTGGCGATTGCCGTCCCATCCATTTGCAAGCCCGCGCCGTGGCCGCCGACATGAAGGTGGACGTGGGCGTGTTCGAGGAAGGCTATTTGCGCCCCGACCATGTCACGCTGGAGCGCGGTGGCGTCAATGGTTTCTCCACCCTTCCCAAGGATCCCCGGTACTACGAATCCGGGTTTCCCGGCCCTAAGCCAACGACCCAGCGCGTAGGCAACGCTTACTGGCCCATGGTCCGGTTTGCTGCGGCATATTTTTTCGTGGGTGCCTTGGGCAAGCTCTGGTTTCCGCATTACCAGCATCACCGCCCGCTGTCGCTGTGGGAAGGTCTGCCATGGCTGCGCTCGGCCTGGCGTAAGCAGTGGTATCGGTGGATGGAGCGGGAAGTCCAGACGCGCTTGACTGGCCCAGAAGGCAGCGAGCGGTATTTCCTGGTGCCCTTGCAGGTCTTCAACGACTCCCAGGTCATCAACCATGCAGCCTGGGCGAGTGTGGAGCACTTCATCGAAGCCACGCTGCACTCATTCGCCCAGCACGCGCCGCCAGACAAATGGCTGGTCTTCAAGCACCATCCGATGGACCGGGGTTACAAGGATTACCGACGCCAGATCCGGCAGTGGGCACGGCAAGCCGGTGTTGAAAACAGGGTGTTCTATATCCACGATCAACACCTGCCCTCCTTGCTGGAGCACGCACTCGGGGTGGTGGTGGTCAACAGCACCGTCGGCTTGTCAGCCCTGTTTCACAAGGCTCCGGTCAAGGTGTGTGGGCAGTGCGTTTACGACATAGCAGGCCTCACCTACCAAGGCACTCTGGAACACTTCTGGCGCAACGCGGCCGCACACCCCCCCCAAGCACAGCTGTACGAGAATTTCCGCAGCCACCTGATCGCGCGGACACAAATCAACGGCAGCTTCTACAAACCCATGCCGCTGCCAGGCGTGCGCACCGGCATGGTGTGGGATAGCTATTGCACCAACCGCTTGGCTGCGGTCGATTTTTCCAGCGCGGCAGCGCCTGCCCATGGCACCGTCACCATCACCGAATCCGCTCCTTGCTGCCCAGTTTGCATGACTGAATCGCCCCAGCCACCAAACTGTCAAGCTCGAACCAT
Source organism: Pseudomonadota bacterium (assembly GCA_030538085.1). Lineage (GTDB taxonomy): Bacteria > Pseudomonadota > Gammaproteobacteria > Burkholderiales > Burkholderiaceae_C > Ottowia. The sequence continues at coordinate 5,663 of JAUNUR010000076.1, forward strand.
CAACTGACGCACCGTAGCAGCATCAGCGCCCTGACCGGCTGAACATGAAGATGCCGGCCACCACCAGCACCGTGCCCGCCGCCAACCAGGGCGTGAACGGCTCGCCCAGGATGACGATGCCCATGGCGATGGTGGACAGCGGGCCGATCATGCCGACCTGCGCGGCCAGGCTGGGGCCGAGGCGCTCGACGGCCATCATCACCATCAGCACCGGCGCGGCCGTGCACAGCGTGGCGTTGAGGATGGACAGCCAAACCACCTCGGGCGCCACCCGCACCGCCGCCAGCGGCTTGACCAGCACGAACTGCCCAATGCAACACACGCAGGCAAACGCCGTGGCCAGACCCACCAGGCGCAGCGAGCCCAGGCGCTGCACGAATTCGCCGCTGTAGAACAGGTACAGCGCGTAGGTGAAGGTGGAGATGAACACCAGCAGCGCGCCCCAGGCCGTGGCGCCGGTGGGGGCCACGCGCAGCTCCAGCCCGAAGACGAGCAGCGCGCCGGCATAGCTGACGGCGGTGGCCGCCAGTTGCCCGCGCGTGATGCGCCGCCCGCGCAGCGCCCAGCCGAGCAGCAGCACCAGCGTGGGGCCCAGGTAGAGGATCAGCCGCTCAAGACTCGCGGTGATGTACTGCAGGCCTGCGAAGTCGAGCATGCTGGACAGGTAGTAGCCAATGAAACCCAGACCCAGCACGCCGGCCCAGTCGCGCCGGGTGAGCGGCGGCTTGCCGCGCCCGGCCCACCACGCCATGACGACGAAGAAGGGCAGCGCGAACAGCATGCGGTACATGATGAGCGTGACCGCATCGACGCCGTAGCGGTACGCCAGCTTGACGATGATGGCCTTGCCGCTGAAGCAAATGGCGCCCAGAGCGGCCAGCAGGAGGCCTATTGCTCTCCTATTGGTAGCTTCCCACGCTTGATCCGAGGGCACTGAGGGCTGGTTTTGTTGGGATATCAAGATGAGGCTGGCGTGATGCGGGGGTGGCGCGTGGGCACGAGTGCACACCCTACGGGGCTCAAGAATGTGCTGTGGCGCACGGATCCCTGCCACTTGCTGTGGGAGCGGGCTTGCCCGCGATGGCAGCGGCGGCGGTGGGCATGGCGTTGATCGCGGGCAAGCCCGCTCCCACAGAGTCGGATGAAGGCGGCACACCCGCGCCACTGCCTGAAGTACGGTGCCCATCCAGCATGCCTGGCTCGAAGCCCATGCCGCTCAGCATGCGTGCGCACCTCAAAACCCAGCCACCAACCCATCGCGCCGCGCATCGCTGGCGCCGACGTAGCCCTCCACCTTCGGATCACCCAGGCGCCAGATGAACTGGCCGGCGCCGAAGTCCTGGTAGCTGTCGGCCAAGGCCTCAATACGGTGGCCGCGGTCTTTCAGTTCCTGCACCACGGCGGGGTTGGCGCTGGCCTCGACGTTGAGCGTGCCGTCGGGGTTGACGCGCCAGCGTGGCGCATCGCAGGCGGCCTGAGGGTTCAAGTCCTGATCGAGCATGCGCACCAGCGCCTGGACGTGGCCCTGCGGCTGCATGTGCGCGCCCATCACGCCGAAGCTCATCACCGGCTGGCCGTCCCGCGTCAGGAAGGCCGGAATGATGGTGTGAAAAGGCCGCTTGCCTGGCGCCACCACGTTGGGGCTGCTCTCTTGCAGGCTGAAGCCGTGGCCGCGGTTCTGCAGGCTGATGCCGAATTCAGGCTCGACGCAGCCCGATCCGAAACCCTGGTAATTGCTCTGGATGAAGCTGACCATCATGCCGTTTTCGTCGGCCGCCGTCAGGTAAATGGTGCCGCCCCCTTGCTGCAGGCCGGGGCCGAAATCCTGCGCCTTGTTCATGCGGATAAGTCTGGCACGGCTTTTCAGATAGGACTCATCGAGCATTTGCGTGGCATCCACGCCCATCGACGATGGCTCGGCCACGTGCCGATACACATCGGCGAAGGCCAGTTTCATGGCCTCGATCTGTACGTGCTTGGAGCTGACGCTGCCCACGCCCAGCGCCCGCAAGTCGAAATGGTCGAGCATGCCCAAAGCCATCAGCGCGGCGATGCCCTGGGTGCTGGGGCCGATTTCATGCAGCTGGTAACCGCGATAGCTCATGGAGATCGTCTCGACCCATTCGGGCTGGTAGCGCTCGAAGTCGCTGGCCTCGATCACGCCGCCCTGGGCAGCGGCAAAACGCTCTATGGCGTGCGCGATTTCGCCCCCATAGAACGCCACGCCGCGCGATGCGGCGATGCGCTTGAGCGCCTGTGCCGCCGCCGGAAACTGAAACAGCTCGCCCACCTGGGGCGCACGGCCCCGGGGCATGAAGATGTCGCCAAAGCCGGGCTGCGACTGCAACTCGGGCACGGCGGCGGCCCATTTGCGGCCCACCACCACGGGCACCAGGTAACCACGCTCGGCGATGTCGATGGCGGGCGCCAGCACGTCGGCCAGCGGCAGGCGGCCAAAGCGCTTGTTCAGCTGCACCCAGGCCGCCACGGCGCCGGGCACGGTGACGCTGTCAATGCCGCGCTTGGGCGGCGCATCGGCATCGCCGTACTTCTTTTGGAAGTAATCCACGCTCCACTTGGCGGGCGCGCGGCCGGCCGCGTTCAGCCCATGCAGTTGCTTGCCATCCCACAAAATGCAGAAGGCGTCACTGCCCAGGCCGTTGCTGACCGGCTCGCAAATGGTCATGGCCGCCGCCGCGGCCACCGCCGCGTCAGCCGCATTGCCGCCTTCCTGCAGCATGCGCAGCCCGGCCTGCGCCGCCAGCGGGTGCGACGCGGCCACCAGATTGCGCGCGAACACCGGGTGTCGCGTGGAAGCGTAGGGGTTGTCGTAATGGAAAGTCATGGTTGCACTCGTTGGGGTGTGGTTTGCCGGCTCAGACGGCGGCAGGGTGCCGCGTCCAGCCATCTCCCACCAAACAATCAAAGCACAACAGATGACGCGCGACGAGCAATGAGCTTAGTCGTTTTTGTATACAGAATTTTTTAGAAAGCTGCACCGGCAGCGATAAATTTGGAATTTATCGCTCAGAGGCTGTTCAATGTTTCGGCGCGAGGAGTTTGAGGACAGCCTCTCAGACACCCGCGAGGAGACTTTGAACAGGCTCTCGGTGCGCCGACCCTCTCCCAGAGGAAGAAGGAAAGCTCTTTCCAATGGCCTGCGCTGTCATGATTTTTGAAGCCCTCCATCGGACGCTCACATATCGTGCACCCGCCCCATGACGCGGCGGTGCAACTGCCGCAGTGACCACCACACCACCAGCACCACCAGCGGCACGGCCACGGCAATGCTGCCTTCGGTACTGAAGGGCCAGCCGATCTTTTGCGCGCCCTTCAGCAGATAGCCCAACAGACCCAACACGTAATACGAGATCGCGGCCACCGACAGCCCCTCGACGGTGGATTGCAGCTTGAGCTGCAAGTCCTGGCGGCGGTTCATGCCGGCCAGCAGTTCACGGCTGCTTTGTTGCTGACCCACTTCAACACGGGTGCGCAGCAGGCCGCTGATGCGCTCGATGCGCTGTGACAGCGCGGCCTGGCGCTGGTCGGCCGAGCGGCAAGTGTGCATGGCCGGCAGCAGACGCCGCTGCATGAAGTCATGCAGCGACTGCATGCCCTCGATGCGCGTCTCGGCGATCTCGGCCAGACGCTGCTCCAGTAGGCTGAAATACGCCGCCGTGGCCGAAAAGCGCGTGTGCGTGGCTGCATAGCGGCTCTCCAGCTGCGCGGCCAGGCGGGTCAGGCGGTCGAGCAGCGTGGCCTCGTCGTCCGGCGTGGCATCGCGCACGGCTTGCGCCAGGCGGGCCAGTTCAGCCTCGCCGCTGGCCAGCCAGGCCACCGACTCACGCGCGTCGGGCAGGCCCATCAACGCACCCATGCGATAGGTTTCAATGTCCAGCAGACGCTGCACCAGGCGGCCCAGTCGGCGCGGTGACACCTGCCCCGGCCCTATCTGGCCCACCAGCACCAGCATGCGCAAGTGCCCGTCCGGGCGCGGCAACATGTCGGTGTGCAGGTCGGAGCTGTGGCTGATGACCGTGGAGCCGGTCACGCTGCCGGCGTCGAACAGGGCGCGCACGGCGGCCTGCCCATCCAGCGCATCACGCGGCACCGTCCACAGGTTGACATGGCTCAGGCTTTCACCCGGCAGCGCACGCAGCCATGGGCCAAAACCAGGCGTGGGCGCCGGCACGGTGGCGGCCACGGGCTCGCCCGTCTCCAGCGCGCGCAGTTCGGACTCTTGCATGGGTCGCAGAAAAGTCCACGACACGAATTCGGTGTGCAGTTCCCAGCGCAAGCCGGTGCCGTTCAGATCAACACGGTGAAAGTTGGCGCCGGGCGCTGGTGGCGGCAGGCCAGCATCGGCCAGCAGCGCTTGCAGATGCTCGCGGCTTTGCGCACGCGCGGCGGCGTCGCACCACATCACGTGGTGGGTAATGGCCAGTGGCGCCTGCAGCGCCTCGGGCGGGCGGGCGTGCAGCTCATGGTTCAACTCGGCCCGCAAGGGGTGGGCAGTGGGCATGGCGGGTAGTGCAGCGGTGGCGGCAATGGAAATCCGGCATTGTGAACGACCGCCGCCAAGCAAAACGGCACCCTCCGATGCCGTTTCTAGGGTCAGTCTTCGACGAAGGCTTCCTCGCGACTGCGCTTGACCGCGGGCAGCAGCACGATGACCAGCAGCAGCGCCGCCATGCCCAGCAGCGTGGCTGACAGCGGGCGCGTGACCAGCACGCTCCAGTCGCCGCGCGACAGCAGCAGCGCGCGGCGCAGGTTCTCCTCCATCATCGGCCCCAGGATGAAGCCCAGCAGCAGCGGCGCTGGCTCCATGCCGAGCTTGATGAAGACATAGCCGATGATGCCGAACCAGCCCACCATCCACACGTCCCAATTGTTGTTGTTGGTGGAGTACACGCCGATGGCGCAAAACAGCACGATGGCCGGGAACAGCCAGCGGTAAGGCACCGTCAGCAGCTTGATCCACAGGCCGATCAGCGGCAGGTTCAGGATGATCAGCATCAGGTTGCCGATCCACATCGAGGCGATCAGGCCCCAGAACAGCTCGGGGTTGCTGGTCATCACCTGCGGGCCGGGCTGGATGTTGTGGATGGTCATGGCACCCACCATCAGCGCCATCACGGCGTTGGGCGGAATGCCCAGCGTGAGCAACGGGATGAACGAGGTCTGCGAGCCGGCGTTGTTGGCCGATTCGGGCGAGGCCACGCCACGGATGTTGCCGCGCCCGAAGGGCACCTCACCGGGTTTGAGCCTGGTCTTCTTCTCGATCGTGTAGGCCGCGAAGGCCGACAGCATGGCACCGCCGCCCGGCAGAATGCCCAGGGCCGAGCCCAGCGCGGTGCCGCGCAGGATGGCGGGGGTCATCAGCTTCCAGTCTTCCTTGGTCGGGTAGATATGCTCCACCTTGCCAGTGAACACCTCGCGCTTTTCCTCTGGGTGGCTCAGATTGGCAATGATTTCGCCGTAGCCGAACACGCCCATGGCGATGACGATGAAGCCAATGCCGTCGGTCAGTTCGGGGACATCGAAGCTGTAACGCGCCACGCCGGAGTTGACGTCGGTGCCCACCATGCCCAGCAGCAGGCCCAGCACGATCATGCCAATGGCCTTGACCAGCGAGCCCGAGGCCAGCACCACCGCGCCGATCAGGCCCAGCACCATCAGCGAGAAGTATTCAGCCGGGCCGAACTTGAAGGCCACCTCGGTCAGCGGCACGGCGAAGCCGGCCAGGATCAGCGTGCCGAAGCAGCCCGCGATGAACGAGCCGATGCCCGCCGCCGCCAGCGCTGGCCCAGCCCGGCCCTTGCGCGCCATCTGGTAGCCGTCGATCACCGTGACGACCGAGGACGACTCACCCGGCAGATTGACCAGGATAGCCGTGGTGGAGCCACCATACTGCGCACCGTAGTAAATGCCCGCCAACATGATGAGCGCGGCCACCGGCGGCAGCGCGTAGGTGGCTGGCAGCAGCATGGCGATGGTGGCCACCGGGCCCACGCCCGGCAGCACGCCGATCAGCGTGCCCAGCAGACAGCCGATGAAGGCGTAGATCAGGTTCTGCATCGTGAAAGCGACGCTGAAACCCAGTGAAAGGTTGTTGATCAAATCCATCATGATGTGTTGACTCCCGCGCCGCCTCAGCCCGCGATGAAGCTCGGCCAGACCGGAAACTGCAGTTTCAGGCCCCACACGAACGCAGCCCAGCTGCCCGCCGCCAGAAGGGTGGCCAGGATGAACACTTCGACGAACTTGAATTCGTTGCCCGCTAGCGCGGCGACGAACACCAGCACGTAGATCGCAACGATCAGCCCCATGGCCGGAATGCCCAGCAGCGGCCAGCCCGCCAGCAGAATGCCGAACAGGAAGTTGGCCACGATGATGAAGAGCAACGGCTTCCAGGCCCACTTGCCGACAGGGTTGCCGTCGGGCGTTTCAACTACCAGCGCGCGAAACATCACGATGCCGCCAATGACGGCCAGCACGATGCCCAGCATCAGCGGAAAGTAGCCAGGCCCCATGCGGGCGCCATCGCCGATCTTGTAGCTGGTCGCCCCCCAGGCAAAACCGACGCCGATCAGCATGTACAGCAGTCCGGCGAAAAAATCCTTCTGATTCTTGATGCGCACGCGCCACCCTCTCGATTCAATGATCTCACCCGATTGTCACCATCGGATACGGGTGAAGCGATACGGATTACACCTATGCAACACTGCGGTTACCCACATGCACGACACAAATGCACGAAAGCCGGTTGCTACATTTTAAATAGCACCCGAAAAGGAACCCCATGAATCGTACGCGCGCATTCTGCCAAGGCGCATGACGCTCAGTCCAGGGGCGGCGTGGCCGCGATGACCTCTTCCAGCGTGGTCAGCCCCTCGGCGGCCCGCAAGGCGCCAGCCAGCCGCAGCGGGCGCATGCCATCGGCCACGGCCTGCTTGCGCAGCCGCGTGGGGCCGACATCGTGCTGGATGACGCCTTTGAACGCCTCGGACACCGTCAGCAGTTCGTAAATGCCCATGCGGCCACGGAACCCCGTCATGCGGCACTCGATGCAGCCCACCGGCTTGTAGGGCCGGTAGTTGCCGCTGTTGATCTTCCAGGGCTTGACGGCCTCGGCCAGCAAATCGGTGGTGCCACGTTCATCGGGCTGCTTACAGGCCGGGCACAGCGTGCGCACCAGGCGCTGCGCCAGCACGCCCAGGATGGTGGCGCCCAGCAGGTAGGCTGGCACGCCCAGCTCCATCAGGCGCGTCAGCGCGCTGGGCGCGTCGTTGGTGTGCAAGGTGCTGAACACCAGGTGGCCGGTCAGCGCGGCCTGCACCGCCATTTCGGCGGTTTCCAGATCGCGGATCTCGCCGATCATGATGATGTCCGGGTCCTGCCGCATCAGCGCGCGCACGCCCTCGGCGAAGCTGAAGTCGAGCTGCGGCTGCACCTGGGTCTGGTTCAGCGCCGGGTCGATGCGCTCGATCGGGTCCTCGATGGTGCTGACGTTGACCTCCTCCGTCGCCACGCGGCGCAACGTGGAGTACAGGGTGGTGGTCTTGCCCGATCCCGTGGGACCGGTCACCAGAATGATGCCGTGCGGGCGCTGTACCAGGCCTTCCCAGCGCCCGGCGTCATGCGACGTGAAGCCGAGCGCAGCCAGATCCTTCACGGCCGTGTCGGGATCGAAAATGCGCATCACCAGCTTCTCGCCGAACGCCGTGGGCAGCGTGGACAGGCGCATCTCGATCTCGTCGCCGCCGGGGTTGCGCGTCTTGATGCGGCCATCCTGCGGGCGGCGGCGCTCCACCACGTCCATGCGACCTAGCAGCTTGACGCGCGCGGTGATGGCGTTCATCACGCCGGGCGGCACCTGGTACACCGGGTGCAGCACGCCGTCGATGCGAAAGCGGATCACGCCCTGGTCGCGCCGTGGCTCCAGGTGAATATCGCTGGCGCGTTGGTCGAACGCGTACTGCCACAGCCAGTCGACCACCTGAATCACGCCCTGGTCGTTGGCATCCAACTGGCGGCCACTCTGGCCCAGTTCCACCAACTGCTCGAAGCTGGTGCCGCCCGTGCCGCCACCGCTCTTGATGGCCGCGCGCACCGACCGGGCCAGCGCGAAAAACTCGGCCGTGTAGCGCTTGATCTCGGCCGGGTTGGACACCACGCGGCGCACGGCGCGGCGCGACTGGCGCTCGACCTCGGCCACCCAGTCATCAATGAAAGGTTCGCTGGTGGCCACCACCACCTCGGCCGACGTGACCTGCACCGGCAGCACCTTGTGGCGCTCAGCGTAGCTGGCGCTCATGGTTTCGGCCACCTTGCCGGCATCCACCTTCAGCGGGTCGATGCGCAGGTAGTCCAGCCCGGCGCGGCGCGCCAGGAACTGGGTCAGCTCTTCCACATCCATGGATTGGCCATCGCTGGCGCGCGCCACGCCCACGGCGGCCAGCCGCACCAGTGCCGGCTGGGCGCTCTCGGCCTGCGAGCAACGGGCGATGGTGCGCTCGGCCTCGGCGGCGGTGATCACGCCGTCCTCGCGCAGCCAATCCACCAGTTGATGCCACTGCACCGGCCCCACGGGTGGAAGAGCCACCACCGGGGGCGCGGATGGGTTTTTGTGCTTCACTTTCATGTCCTGGCCGTGTGTGCGGCGCCACGGCGAATGCATGGCCATGCAACGGGGCTAGCCGATGAGGCGCGCATCCAGTCCAACGCCTGGCAACAACACCGCGCATGCCCGCGCTGCCGAACCGGAAGGCGGCCCACCATGGCGTTCATTTCTCGAAGGCCTTGAACACCCTCAGCCACTTGGTGGCGGGCAAATCCCAGCGCGCCTCGATCGCCTCGGCACGCGCTTGCAGCACGTCGCGCTTGGGCCGGCTGGGCGTGCGCTGCGCCAGCACCACGGCATTGCCCTCGCGCGTGGGCTTGAACTGCCACACGGCACGCGAACCGAAGGCGCTGGCAATGCTTTCCAGGCTGCGGTCGAAACTGGCCGAGCGGCCGAACAGGTTCACCGTCATGCAGCCATCGTCGGTCAGCAGGTGGCGACAGTCGGCGTAAAAGTCGGGACTGTCGAGCACCGGGGCAGCGGCCTGGTGGTCGTACAGATCCACCGCCAGCGCATCCACCGTGCCCAGCCATTCGGGCTGGCGGACTTCGCGCGCGGCATCGGCGATCACCACGCGCAGGCGCTCGTCCTCGGGTGGCAGCCGCAACCAGGCGCGGCACACATCGGCCACGCGCGGGTTGATTTCGACCGCGGTGCAGGTCATCCGCAATTTTTTGTAGCAGAACTTGGTGATGGCGCCCGCGCCCAGGCCAAGTTGCATGGCATGCCGCCCGGCCACGCTTTCAGCGGGCATGAACAGCAGCCACGCCATCATGCGCTGCACGTATTCCAGGTCGATGTCGAACGGCGCATTGATGCGCATGCTGCCCTGTATCCAGGGGGTGCCCAGGTGCAGGTAGCGGATGCCGTCGGCTTCGGAAAGATTGACCTCCAGCGAGGCCAGGGGATCGCGTTTCAAGATAGGAGCATTATCGCCACCGCACGCAACGGAAAATATCGCCACGCGATAAGCGCGTTCACGTCATCCAGCGCGGCTGACGATGCTGGCCGCACGCGGCCAGCATCCCTCCGGTCAGAGTTGAAGGCTCATGTTTTTAGGGTAGCGGCCAACCGCTCAGCACACGCCTTGGCCTGAGCTGCATCCCGCGCCTCGACCATCACGCGCAACAGCGGTTCGGTGCCACTGGCGCGAATAAGCACGCGACCCTGGTCACCCAGCTCGGATTCAACGGCGCGGGTTTCATCCTTCAGCCGCGCGTTCTGCTGCCAATCCTGCCCGGGCTGCAGGCGCACGTTGACAAGGGTTTGAGGAAACAGCTCGACCTCGGTGAGTTGCTCGGCCACGGTTCGGCCACTGGCGGTGCAGGCGCGCAATACCTGCAGGGCCGACACCAGGCCGTCGCCCGTGCTGTGACGGTCCAGCGTCAGCAGATGGCCCGAGCCCTCGCCACCCAGAATCCAACCGCGCTTGTGCAGTTCTTCCAGCACATATCGGTCACCCACCTTGGCGCGCACAAACTCGTAGCCCAGACGCTGGATGCCCAGCTCGACGGCCATGTTGGTCATCAGCGTGCCGACCACGCCCGCCAGCTTGGGACCACGCGGCTGCCCTTTGGTCTGGCGGTGCGCCAGGCGGTCAGCGGCCAGCAAATACAGCAGCTCGTCGCCGTTGAAGAGGCGGCCACTGGCATCCACCATCTGCAGGCGGTCGGCGTCGCCATCCAGCGCGATGCCGTAATGGGCGCCCTGCTCCACCACCTTGCGCGCCAGCGCTTCGGGATGGGTGGCGCCAACACCATCGTTGATGTTCAGGCCGTCGGGCGCGCAGCCAATGGTGACCACCTCGGCGCCCAGCTCGTGAAACACCTGGGGCGCGATCTGGTACGCGGCGCCGTGGGCGGCGTCCACCACGATTTTCAGGCCACGCAAGCTCAGGTGGCTGCTGAAGGTGCCCTTGCAGAACTCGATATAGCGGCCCGCCGCATCGTCCATGCGGCGGGCGCGGCCCAAGGCGGCCGAATCCACCCACTGCGGCGCCTCGGCCATGACCGCCTCGACGGCCCGCTCCCACTCGTCCGGCAGCTTGGTGCCTTGGGCACTGAAGAACTTGATGCCGTTGTCGGAGAAAGCGTTGTGGCTGGCGCTGATGACCACGCCCAGGCTGGCTCGCTGCGCACGGGTCAGGTAGGCCACGGCCGGCGTCGGCACGGGACCAAGCAGCAGCACGCTGACGCCAGCCGAATTGAGGCCCGACTCCAGCGCGCTTTCCAGCATGTAGCCAGAGATGCGGGTGTCCTTGCCAATCAATACCACCGGGCTGGACTCCTGCCGCTTGAGCACGCGCCCCACGGCGTGGCCCAGCCGCAGCACCAGATCGGGCGTGATGGGGTGCTGGCCCACGGGGCCGCGAATGCCATCGGTTCCGAACAGTTTCCGGCTCATGTCGCTGTTTCCTCTTTCGTGAGATAGCGCATGATTTTAGTAATTCGTGCGCACTCCAACCCAAATGCACACCGTGGGCGCCACGCATCAACTCACGCTGCCGCCCGCACGGCCGCCAGCACCTGCAACGCCTGCACGGTTTCGCGCACGTCGTGCACACGCACGACGTGCGCGCCACGCTCCACCGCCATCACGGCTGCCACCACGCTGCCAATGACACGCTCGGCGGGCGCAGGCGGCTCCGCCAGGTCACCCTGCAATGCGCGACCAATGGACGACTTGCGCGACCAGCCCAGCAGCAGCGGGTAGCCCGCCTGCAGCAATTCAGCCTGCCGAGCCAGCAAGGCGAAGTTCTGCTCCACCGTCTTGCCAAAACCAATGCCTGGATCCAGCACGATGCGATCCTTTTGCACACCCCTCCCTTGCAGCGCCTGCGCCGCTCGCTCCAAAAAAAGCAGCACCTGAGGCACCACATCGCCGTCCATCGGCGCCACCTGCATGGTCTGCGGATCGCGATGCATGTGCATCAGGCACACGCCACAGGCGGGATGGGCGCCGACCACCTCGAGCGCACCGCGACCGCCGGATTCACTATCGCGGCGCAGGCCCCAGATGTCGTTGATGATGTCGGCGCCCTCATCCAGCACGGCGGCCATCACCTCGGGCTTGTAGGTATCGACCGAGATCGGCACCCCCAGCTTCACCGCCTCGCGCACCAGCGGCACCACGCGCGCCAGTTCTTCGTCCAGCGGCACGGCCGGGCTGCCGGGGCGGGTGGATTCGCCGCCGATGTCGAGGATGTGCGCGCCGTCCTTCAGCAACTGCTCGGCATGGCGCAGCGCGGTGCTGGTGTCGGCGTGCTGACCGCCGTCGGAGAACGAATCCGGCGTGACGTTGACGATGCCCATCACCTGCGGCTGGCGCAGGTCGATCTCGAAGCGGGTGGTTGTCCAGAACACGTTGTCTTTCCTTCAACGGGAAACGAGAAACGGGGCCGAAGCCCCGTCTGTTCGATGCATCCGGCAGCAGCTTATCAAGCCGCGGTGGGCGCCGGATCGGCCGGCTTGGCCTCGGCCGGCGTGCCACCGCCGGTGCCGCCCGACGAGGGCGTGCGCGGCGTGAAGTCCTTGGGCGGGCGCGGCGCGCGGCCGGCCATGATGTCGTCGAGCTGTTCGCCGTCGATGGTCTCCCAGTCCAGCAGCGCCTTGGCCATGGCGTGCATCTTGTCCTGGTTGTCCTC
>JAUNUR010000077.1 GCA_030538085.1 Pseudomonadota bacterium
CGCCCATCACGGCACGCTCGGGCGCATCCAACTGCCGTTTCTAGGCTGATTCAGCCCCTTCCCCCACGCGGGCAATGCGCGCGCAAGCGGCGGCCCACCGCGCAACCAGGCAACCGGGTAACTCAAGCGCCGTCCAGCCAGTCGCAAATACCCCGCCACTGCTCCAGGTCACGCGCCACGCGGCCCGGGGCCACATCGAAAATCGTCAGCCCGCGCGCGGCCAGGTACACGTAGTTCTGTGTCGGCCGCAGTGCCGCCAGCACCGGCAGGCCCAGCGCATCGACGAACTGCCGCAACTGGCCGGCGGCGATGGTGCGCTCGTCCACCCGCATGCCGATCAGGCCGACATCGCGTTTGCCGGCGCCCTTGGCCTCCACCAACTGGTCGATGAATTCGCGGGTCGCATAGATATCGAAGATGCTGGGCTGCAGCGGCACCAGCACCTTGTCGGCAATGCGCAGCACCTCCTTGAGCCTGCCGCCGTGCAGGCCCGCCGGGGTGTCCAGCACCGCGTGGGTCGTGCCCTTGGGCGGACGCACGATCTGGTCGCGCTGCACCTCCCAGGTGGCGATGGAGCGGGCCTCCTGGGGCCGCAGATTCAGCCACAGACGCGAGGACTGCTGACGATCAACATCGCCCAGCATCACGGCGTGCCCCTGGCTGGCCCAGTAGCCCGCCACATTGGTGGCGAGGGTGGATTTGCCCACCCCTCCCTTGGGATTCGCGATCACCACCACTGGCATGGCACTGTCCTCTGGCTGTCGAACACGGCGCCGTATGTTAGCCCCGCCGTATGAACGACGGAAAACGCTGCGTTGGTTCTTGCAAGCCGGGTACTCGTTCGGGCTCGATAATCCGCCGCATGTACGACTTCACGACCTGGGGGTCGACGGTGCGCTACGCCGTCGAGGTGATCGGCACCGCCGCCTTCGCGTTATCGGGCGTTCTGGCCGGCGCGCGCAAGCACATGGACATCTTCGGCATCTCGGTGCTGGCCTTCATTGCGGCCTTCGGCGGCGGCACGCTGCGCGACGTGCTGCTGGACCGGCGTCCCTTCTTCTGGGTGGCCGAGGTCGAGATCCTGTGGATGGTGATCGCGCTGTGCGCGCTGGCGCTGGTGCTGCTGCGGCTGGGCCGGTTGCACGTGGGCGACAAGGCGATCCAGTGGGCCGACGCGCTGGGGCTGGGCCTGTTCGTGGCCAGTGGCGTGCAGTCGGCGCTGGTGGCGCAGCTGCCGGTGGTGGTGGCGGTGATGATGGGCGTGGTGACCGGCGTGTTCGGCGGCGTGATGCGCGACATCGCCTGTAACGAGATGCCCACCGCCTTCGCCGACCACCGCCCCTACGCCGTGTGCGGCTTCATGGGCGGCTGGATGTATATCTTGGCCGAATGGCTGGACTGGGCCGGCTGGCTGGTGGTGCTGACCAGCGTGGCCACCACCACGGGCCTGCGCCTGCTGGCCTTGCGCTTCGACTGGCGGCTGCCGGACTGGCGCAATGGCTAGCCCGGATATTTGACATCCAGGAACCGCCCCCGCCAGCCGTCAACAAAGCCGCCATCGGCGGCGCCGCTTGATCAAACTTTTTCCAGCACCAGCGCGATCCCCTGCCCCACGCCGATGCACATGGTGCACAGCGCATAGCGGCCGCCGGTGGCGTGCAGGCGATTGACCGCCGTGGTCGCCAGGCGCGCGCCGCTGGCGCCCAGCGGGTGGCCCAGGGCAATGGCACCGCCCCAGGCGTTGACGCGCTCATCGTCATCCTTCAAACCCAGCAGGCGCAGCACGGCCAGGCCTTGCGCGGCAAAGGCTTCGTTGAGTTCGATGACGTCGATCTGCTCCAGCTTCAGGCCCGTGAGCGCCAGCACCTTCTCGGTGGCGGGCGCGGGGCCAATGCCCATCACGCGCGGCGGCACGCCCGCCACGGCCATGCCGACCACGCGCGCCTTCGGCGTCAAGCCGTACTTGCCAGCGCTGGCTTCGTCGGCCAGCAGCAGCGCGCATGAGCCATCGTTCACGCCGCTGGCGTTGCCCGCCGTCACGGAGCCATCGGGCCTGACCACGCCCTTGAGCTGGCTGAGCTTTTCCAGGCTGGTTTCGCGCGGGTGCTCGTCGGTATCGACCACCACCGGATCGCCCTTGCGCTGCGGAATCGTCACCGGCGTGATCTCGCGCGCCAGATGGCCCGCTTTCTGCGCCGCCACGGCCTTGAGCTGGCTAGCCAGCGCCATCCTGTCCTGCGCTTCGCGCTCTACACGATAGTCGACGGCCACGTTCTCGGCTGTCTCGGGCATCGAATCGACGCCGTACTTTTCCTTCATCAGCTTGTTGATGAAGCGCCAGCCGATGGTGGTGTCGTACACGGCGTTGGCGCGGCTGAAGGCGCTCTCAGCCTTCGGCATGACGAAAGGCGCTCGGCTCATGCTTTCCACCCCGCCCGCGATCATCAGCGTGGCCTCGCCCGCCTTGATGGCGCGCGCCGCCGTGCCCACGGCATCCAAGCCCGAGCCACACAGCCGGTTGATGGTGGCGCCGGGCACTTCCAGCGGCAGACCCGCCAGCAGGCTGCTCATGTGGGCCACGTTGCGGTTGTCCTCGCCGGCCTGGTTGGCGCAGCCGTAGATAACGTCGGTCAGCGCCGCCCAGTCAACCTGGGGGTTGCGCGCCATCAGGGCCTTGAGCGGAATGGCGCCCAGGTCGTCCGTGCGGACGCCGCTCAGGGCGCCGCCGTAACGGCCAAAGGGGGTACGGATGGCATCGACGATAAAAGCCTGGTTCATGCAAAGTCTCCTCGGGACGGTACGGCGAGTGTAGGGGCGCGCGTTGGCGCCAGCGATCACCGACGCGACGCGGTGATACGCTTGCTCCCCATGTTTACCCCGTCACAGGAACAAGTCCGCCGCTTCTTCTGCGGCGCCTGGGCCAGGCAGCAAGCCGGGCAGCCCCTGGAAGCCATCGAGCAACTGGCCGCCGGCTGGATTGCCGAACACCCCGAATGGCACGCCGACTTCGCGGATGCCGACGCCGCGGTGGCGCGCGACTACGGCGATGGCGCCGTGGGCGGCAACCCGTTCCTGCACCTATCGATGCACTTGTCGATCAGCGAGCAATGCAGCATCGACCAGCCGCGTGGCATCCGCCAGGCGGTGGAACTGCTGGCCGCGCGGCGCGGCGACCTGCACGCCGCGCACCACGAGGTGATGGAATGCCTGGGCCAGATGCTGGCCGACGCACAGTCCAGTGCCCGCCCGCCCGATGGCAACGCCTACATCGCCGCGGTGCAGCGGCGAGCCACGCGGGATGCGCTCTGATTGATGCCGTTTTGCGCTCAAGGCGATGATTTTCGGCGCAGGCACTCCCGTTTGCCCTTTGACGCTCAATCCACCACCAGCCGACGCAGCCAGTCGGGCATCGGCGCGGATTTTTGCTTCGGGAAATCCACCCACACGGTGGTGGCGCCGCCCGTGGCGTAGAGCACGCCTGGCTCGTCTGCCCGCTCCATCGTCGCCCAGCTCTCGAACGAACTGCGGCCCGGGTCGCTGACGTAGGTCTTGATGAGCACGTTGCCGGGGTATTCGAACTGGCGGATGAAGTTGCAGAACGCGTTGACGATGACCACGCCCTCGCCACGCGCGTCGGGTTGGCAACCGATGCTGTGCAGCCAGTCGATGCGCGCCGTCTCCATGTAGCGGAAGTACACCGTGTTGTTGATGTGGCCCATGGCGTCCATGTCGCCCCAGCGGATGGGGATGGTCATCTCGTAGACCAGCTTCTTCTTCTCGGGGATGTCGATGCGCATGGGTGGCTTTCCTGTGGCGTGCTTTCAGCGGTGGGCGCGGATGGAGGCAAGGATACCGGCGGTGAACAGCGCCGCCGCCAGCCATTGGGTGGGCGTGGGCCACTGCCCTTCCCACATGAAAGAGTACAGCAGGGCGAACAGCGTCTCGGCCACGATGAGCTGGCCGCACAGGCTGGCGGGCAGGCACTGGCTGGCCAGGTTCCACAAGATGGTGGCCAGCCAGCTGGAGCCAAAACCGATGGCCACGGCAATCAGCGCGAACAGCGGCCAGTCCGGCGCGGCCGTCAGCCGCGTCAGCGGCGAGCCGAGCGTGAGCGCCAGCAGCAGCCCGCCCAGCCCGGTGGCCACGCCCAGCCAGTTGGCCCAGTCGGTGGCGCCCACCTCGGGGTGTTGGCGCAGCCAGCGCGCGTTGAGCAAGGTGAACGCCGTCCAGCACACCATGGCCAGCACGGCCAGCGCGATGCCGCGCCAGTAGGTGCTGCCAGCCGCTATCGTTTCAGAAGCTACCGACGCTTGCCCTGCGCCCGACAGCGCCGCATTCGACATCAGCACCAGCCCCGCCGCCGTCAGCCCCAGTCCCGGCAGCAGCGCGGCCCAGCGCAAGCCCTGCGGCTTGCCCAACAGCATGACCCAGATGGGAATGGTGCCGACGATGAGCGCCGGCATGGCCGTGCCCGCATCGCGGATCGACAGCACCAGCACCCAGTAATAACCGGTGAAGCCCAGCACGCTGAGCCACAGCGCTCCCCAGGCCTGCGCCAGCGTGGGCCTCCGCGCGCGCCGCCATGACACCGCCAGCACCGCCACCGACACCGCGCCGTACACCACGAAGCGCCCGGCCGTTAGGTCGATGCCGGCAAAGCCGCTGACCATGCGCGGGGCGACGAACACCAGGCCCCACAGCGCGCCGGCGGCCAGGCCGGCGAGGATGCCGGTCAGCACCGCTTGGCTCCCTCTCCCGCTGGCGGGAGAGGGTGGGGGTGAGGGGCCGCGCATCGAGCGCCGTGGTGGCCTTCCCTCACCCCGGCCCTCTCCCGCCGGCGGGAGGGGGAGAAAAGCCGAAGCACTGCGCCATAGGAAAGATCAGACGGCAAAGCCGTCATCCGCCGCAATCACCGCCCCATTGACGAAATGGCTCTGGTCACTGGCCAGCATCATCAGCACCGCATCCAGGTCCTTCGGCTCGCCCACACGCTTGCGCGGCAGCATGTTGATGAGCTTCTGGCCTTGTTCAGTCTGCCAGTGGTGGTGGTTGATTTCGGTGTCGATGTAGCCGGGGCAGATGGCGTTCACGTTGATGCCAAAGCGCCCCCACTCCAGCGCCATGGCCTTGGTCATCTGGATGACGGCGGCCTTGCTCATGCAGTACACGCCGATCTGTGGCAGCACCTTCAGCCCCGCCATGCTGGCGATGTTGATGATGCGTCCGCCGGTGAAGCTGCCGGGCGCCGCGCCCTTGGCTCGCGCGATCATGCGCTTGCCCACCTCCTGCGCGACGAAGAAGGCGCCGCGCACGTTGGTGTCGAAAACGAAGTCGTAATCCTCTTCGCCCACGTCCTGGATACGCTGCGTGGTGCTGACGCCCGAGTTGTTGACCAGGATGTCGATCGAGCCCATCTCGGTCTCGGCGTGCGCCACGGCGGCCTTGATGGATTGCAGGTCGGTCACGTCGCACTCCACCACGTGGGCATCACCGCCATCGCCCTCGATGCGGGCACGCAGATCCTTCAGTTTTTCCAGGCGGCGGCTGGCCAGCACCACGCCCGCGCCGGCCTTGGCCAGCGTGCGGGCGAACTGCGCGCCCAGGCCGCCCGAGGCGCCAGTCACCAAGGCCACGCGGCCGGACAAGTCAATGCTGTAGCTCATGTGTTTTCTTCCTTCCGGGATACGCGCGTGCCATGTGGCCTGGATGATGCACGACCCCTTGCATAAAATCAGTCTCGCACCCGACAAGCCGCGCGGGCCATCCGCGCGGACAATCAATCATTATTTCAAACGCACGAGAGAGGCGCCCATGACACCCGAGGAAATCATCCAGCAGTACGGCCCGCGAGAGGCGATGGAGTACGACGTGGTCATCGTCGGCGCCGGCCCCGCGGGGCTGTCCGCCGCGATCCGCATCAAGCAACTGTCCGCCGAGAAGGGCCAGGACGTGTCGGTGGTGGTGCTGGAAAAGGGGTCCGAGCCCGGCGCCCACATCCTGTCCGGCGCGGTGATGGACCCCAAGGCGCTGACCGAGTTGATCCCCGACTGGAAAGAAAAGGGCGCGCCGCTCAACCAGCTGGTCACCGACGATGCCTATGTGTTCCTGAACGAAGGCGGCGGCGGCACGCGCGTGCCCAACCTGCTGCTGCCGCCGTTCGCGCACAACCACGGCAACTACATCGTCAGCCTGGGGAACGTGGTGCGCTGGCTGGCCGAGCAGGCCGAGGCACTGGGCGTGGAAATCTTCCCCGGCTTCGCCGCTGCCGAGGTGCTGTACAACGAGGACGGCAGCGTGAAGGGCGTGGCCACCGGCAACATGGGTATCGGCAAGGACGGCCAGCCCACCGACAACTTCCAGCTCGGCATGGAGCTGCACGGCAAGTACACCATCTTCGCCGAGGGCTCGCGCGGCCACCTGGGCCGCCGCCTGATCGAGCGCTTCAAGCTCGATGCCCACAGCGACCCGCAAAGCTACGCCATCGGCGTCAAGGAACTGTGGGAGATCGACCCCAGCCGCCACACCCCCGGCTTCGTGATGCACACCGCCGGCTGGCCGATGGACGAGCACACCTACGGCGGCGCCTTCCTCTACCACGCCGAGGACAACAAGGTGTACTGCGGCTACGTCATCGGCCTGAACTACAAGAACCCGCACATGAGCCCGTTCGAGGAGTTCCAGCGCTGGAAGACGCACCCGCGCGTGAAGTGGTACTTCACCGACGACGACGGCAAGGTGAACGCCAAGCGCCTGAGCTACGGCGCGCGCGCCATTACGGCGGGCGGCGTGCTGGCGCTGCCCAAGACGGTGTTCCCCGGCGGTGCGCTGGTGGGCTGCGATGCGGGCTACCTGAACGTGAGCCGCATCAAGGGCAGCCACGCCGCCATCAAGACCGGCTCGCTGGCGGGCGAGGCGGCGTACGAGGCCGTCGCCGCCGGCCGCCAGCACGACGAGCTGACGGCCTACCCCGACGCCTTCGAGCACAGCTGGCTGTCGGCCGAGCTGAACAAGGACCGCAACTTCAAGAATTGGTTCAAGAAAGGCCTGTCGGTCGGCACCGTGATGAACGGGTTGGAGCAGATGGTGTTCCGCGGCCACGCGCCCTGGACGCTGCACCGCGCCGAGCCCGACCACGTGCAGCTCAAGCCCGCGGCCGAGTGCCAGCCCATCGCCTATCCCAAGCCCGATGGACAGCTGACCTTCGACCGGCTGTCGAGCGTGTTCATCAGCAACACCAGCCACGAGGAGAACCAGCCCGCGCACCTGACGCTGAAAGACCCGACGGTTCCGGTCAACATCAACCTGGCCAAGTTCGCCGGGCCGGAAGGGCGCTACTGCCCCGCCGGCGTGTACGAATTCGTGCCCGACGAGGCCAAGGGCGGCAGCGCGCAGCGCCTGCAGATCAACGCCGCCAACTGCGTGCACTGCAAGACCTGCGACATCAAGGACCCGACGCAGAACATCGTCTGGGTCACGCCCGAGGGCGGCGGCGGGCCGAACTACTCGGGCATGTAAATCTGCCGGGGCCACCCTGACACAGGTGGCCGCCGGCCTGGGTATACAGCGGCCGATGGCTCCACCCCTCGGGCCGAACCCATCACTTTCACCTTGTTCCGAAATCTTCGGGTTGGCGTACTAGAATCCGCCGGTCAGGAGAGAGCGCCGTCACAAGCGCCGCCGAAGGCCGAACGCTCAGGCAAAAGGACTGGCACCACAAGATTCTGCTGGAGAGAGGCCGCAGCGCCATGCGCGCGGCCCACCGAAGGGGCAAGACCCGGACGCTGCACCAGCAGGCAGCGGGGTCGAATCTCTCAGGTCAAGAGGACAGCAGGGTTCCGCGCCCGCCGCCCAAGCGACAGGCAATGCATTCAACCTAGAAACGGCAGTTGACCGCTTGCCATCCTTGGGCAACCCGTATGCGTGCTGACGTTCACGGCTTCGATCACGTTCACCGATTGGGTGAGCGCGCTATGCGCCTGATCGCACCGCGCTGGGCGCATCCAACTGCCGTTTCCAGGTTCAACCAACGTATTCGAGGAGCCCTGCCCGATGTCCGATACCGAACTTCATAAAACCCCGCTGCACGCCCTGCACGCCGAACTCGGGGCGCGCATGGTGCCCTTTGCCGGTTACAGCATGCCGGTGCAGT
Organism: Pseudomonadota bacterium; assembly: GCA_030538085.1. Lineage (GTDB taxonomy): Bacteria > Pseudomonadota > Gammaproteobacteria > Burkholderiales > Burkholderiaceae_C > Ottowia. The sequence continues at coordinate 8,150 of JAUNUR010000077.1, forward strand.
ACCCCGCCGGCCTGATCGCCGAGCACAAGCACGTGCGCCAGGCCGCCGGCCTGTTCGACGTGTCGCACATGGGCCAGGTCAAGCTGGCCGGGCCGGACGCCGCCGCCGCGCTGGAAACACTGATGCCCGTCGACGTGATGAGTCTGGGCGTGGACAAGCAGCGCTACGGTCTGCTGCTGACCGAGCAAGGCACCATCATCGACGACCTGATGTTCGTCAACCGGGGCGACCACCTGTTCCTCATCGTCAACGGCGCCTGCAAGACGGGCGACCTCGCGCACATGCAGGCACGCATCGGTCAGCGCTGCGAGATCACACACCTGGAAGGCCGTGGTCTGCTGGCCCTGCAAGGCCCCCAGGCCGTGGAGGCACTCCAGCGCCTGGTGCCGGGCGTTGAGCAACTGGTCTTCATGACCGGCGGCGCCTTCAGCTGGAACGGCGCCGACCTGTACATCACCCGCAGTGGCTACACCGGCGAGGACGGCTTCGAAATCTCGGTGCCCGGCAGCCAGACCGAGGCGCTGGCCCGTGCCCTACTGGCCCAGCCCGAGGTCAAGCCCATCGGCCTGGGCGCGCGCAACAGCCTGCGGCTGGAAGCCGGCCTGTGCCTGTACGGCAACGACATCGACACCACCACCACGCCCATCGAGGCCGGCCTGAACTGGGCCATCCCGAAGGTGCGCCGCACCGGCGGCGAGCGCGCGGGCGGCTTCCCCGGTGTTGACCAGGTGCTGCCCTTCATGCAAGACGCCGCAGGCAACCCGGCTACGCAGAAGATCACCCGCAAGCGCGTGGCCCTGCTCGCCAAGGAGCGCGTGCCGGTGCGCGAGCACGTCGAGCTGCAAAACACCGACGGCCAGAAGATCGGCGAGACCACCAGCGGCCTGCTTGGCCCCAGCATCGAGCAGCCGATCGCCATGGGCTACGTCACGCCCGAGCACGCCGCCGTCGGCACGCCGGTGTTCGCGCTGGTGCGCGGCAAGCAAGTGCCCATGGAAGTGGCGGCCACGCCTTTCGTGCCCCACCGTTACCACCGCGGCTGATTTCAAACCAAATCAGCCTCCAGCCCTCTATCCACCTACGCAACCCACTCTCTTTTTTGGAGCAACCATGAGCATCAAGTACACCGAAGACCACGAATGGGTCAAAGTCGAGGGCGACATCGCCACCGTCGGCATCACCGAGCACGCGCAGGACGCGCTGGGCGACGTGGTGTTCGTTGAGCTGCCCGAAGTCGGCAAGACCTATGCGCAAAAAGACACCGCCGGCGTGGTCGAAAGCGTGAAGGCCGCCGCCGATGTGTATATGCCCGTCAGCGGCGAGGTGGTCGAAGTCAACCAGGCCCTGGTGGACGAGCCCAGCCTGGCCAACAGCGACCCGATGGGCGCTGGCTGGTTCTTCAAGGTCAAGCTGTCCGACGCCAGCCAGGTGGCGGCGCTGATGGACGAGGCGGCGTACAAAGCCTTCGCGGCCTGAGCGCGGCGTTGACCGCCTCTCGCGTGCAGGTGTACGGCCTACAGCCAGTCTTCCACGCGCAGGCCCGGCACGCGGGCGAATTCGCGCGTGTTGTGCGTCACCAGCGTCAGGTCGCGCGTCAGCGCCTGGGCGGCGATGAGCGCGTCGTATGGGCCGATGGGCGTGCCCGCGCGGGCCAGTTCGGCGCGGATGCGGCCGGCCGCGTTCGCGTCCTGCGGATTGAAGTCCACCAGCGTGAACCGCATGTGGCGCACGTTCGCCAGATTGCCTGCCTGACGAGCCGGATCGCTCCGATACGCGCCGTAATAAAGCTCTTGCAGCACGATCACGGGGATACCGAATACCTCTGGCGCATGCTGTGCCATGCGCCGGCCCAGCGCCGCATGGCACTTGCTCAAGGCAATGAGGATGTTGGTGTCAAGCAGGTAGCGCAAGGCGCTGGTGGCGGGCATCACATATCGTCCAATTCAGGGCGCTCTTGCTGGGGCACTTCTTCCAGCGCGTACTTTTCAAATTCGGGGTCGAATTCCGCTGGGAACTGCCTGATCCACGCCCACGGGTCGTCCGGCTCGGTCAAGGGCTCCAGTACCACGGCATTGCCCTGGCGGCGGATGCGCACGGCGTCGCCCTCGAAGCGAAACGCCTTGGGCAGGCGCAGGGCCTGTGAACGCCCCGTCCAGAACAATTTGGCCACGGCTTGATCGGTGCTCATGTCGGCCTCCTTTCAATGATATCTATCAGAAAATATATACCATGAAACCCCATCTCGCAACGCTTGAAAACGCTTCCGAATTCGTCGCCCGCCACATCGGCATCACGCCCGCCGACGAGCAGAAAATGCTCGCCGTCATCGGCGAGACATCGCGCCAGTCGCTGATCGACTCCATCGTGCCGCGCAGCATCGCCCGGCAATCTGAAATGAAGCTGCCGCCGGCCTGCACCGAGGCCGACGCACTGGCCGAGTTGAAGGCCATGGCGGGCAAGAACCGCCACCAGATGAAGAGCTTCATCGGCCAGGGCTACTACGGCTGCCACCTGCCCGGCGTGATCCTGCGCAACGTGCTGGAGAACCCCGGCTGGTACACCTCGTACACGCCGTATCAGGCCGAGATCAGCCAGGGCCGCATGGAGGCGCTGGTCAACTTCCAGACCATGGTGGCCGACCTGACGGGCATGGACATCGCCAACGCCTCGATGCTGGACGAAGCCACCGCCGCCGCCGAGGCGATGACGCTGGCCAAGCGCTCGGTCAAGGCCAAGGGCGATGTGATCGTGGTCAGCGGCGACGCGCACCCGCAAACCATCGAGGTGATGCAGACCCGCGCCGCGCCACTGGGCCTCACGGTGAAGCTCGCCAATTCCGCCGAGGAGTGGGACGCGGCCATCTCCGCCGACGACTACTTCGCCGCGCTGATCCAGTACCCGTGCAGCAGCGGCTGGCTGATGGACTGGAGCGACGAATCCGCCAAGGTCCACGCCAAGGGCGCCGCCGTCATCATGGCCAGCGACCTGCTGGCGCTGACGCTGCTCAAAAGCCCCGGCGAGATGGGCGCCGACATCGTGGTTGGCAACTCGCAGCGCTTCGGCATGCCCATGGGCGCGGGTGGCCCGCACGCGGCCTTCATGGCCTGCAAGGACGCCTTCAAGCGCAGCCTGCCGGGCCGCCTGGTGGGCGTCAGCGTCGACGTGCACGGCAAGCCCGCCTACCGCCTAGCGCTGCAGACGCGCGAGCAGCACATCCGCCGCGAGAAGGCCACCAGTAACATCTGCACCGCGCAGGCGCTGCCGGCCATCATCGCCAGCATGTACGCCGTGTACCACGGCCCCGAAGGCCTGAAGCGCATCGCCGAGCGGGTGACGCGCCTGGCCAGCATCTTTACCGCCGGCATGCAGTCCATGGGCTTCACGGCCATGCACGCCGATTCGGGCTTCGACACCGTCAGCTTCAAGACCGACGGCGCTACCGATACCATAGCTTCCCGCGCAGTCCAGATGGGCGCCAACCTGCGCAAGGCCTGGGACGTTTATCTGTGCGTGTCGCTCGACGAAACCAGCACGCGCGCCGACGTTGAGCTGCTGTGGCGCATCTTCGGTGACGGCAAGCAACAGCCGGACTTCGCAGCCATCGAAAAGACGGCCCCCGCCCTGATCCCCGCCGCCCTGCGCCGCACCAGCGCGTTCATGACGCACCCGGTCTTCAACAGCCACCACAGCGAGACCGCCATGCTGCGCTACATCCGCCAGCTCTCCGACAAGGACCTGGCGCTCGACCGCAGCATGATCCCGCTGGGCAGCTGCACCATGAAGCTGAACGCCACCAGCGAGATGATTCCCATCACCTGGCCCGAATTCGCCAACGTGCACCCCTTCGCGCCGGCCGACCAGCTGCAAGGCTATGCCGAGCTGGACAAGCAGCTGCGCGCCTGGCTGTCCGCCATCACCGGCTATGCCGACGTCAGCCTGCAACCCAACGCCGGCTCACAAGGTGAATACGCGGGCTTGCTGGCCATCCGCGCCTGGCACGCCGCGCAGGGCCAGGGTCACCGCGACGTCTGCCTGATCCCCAGCAGCGCCCACGGCACCAACCCGGCCAGCGCCATGATGGTGGGCCTGAAGGTGGTCGTCACCAAGTGCGACGAGGCCGGCAACGTCGATCTCGACGATCTCAAGGCCAAGTGCGCCCAGCACGCCGACAAGCTGGCCTGCATCATGATCACCTACCCCAGCACGCACGGCGTGTTCGAGACGCACGTCAAGGAGGTGTGCCAGGTCGTGCACCAGCACGGCGGCCGCGTGTACCTGGACGGCGCCAACCTGAATGCCATGGTCGGCGTGGCCGCGCCGGGCGAATTCGGTGGCGACGTGAGCCACCTCAACCTGCACAAGACCTTCTGCATCCCGCACGGCGGCGGCGGCCCCGGCGTGGGGCCGGTGTGCGTGGTCGAAGACCTGGTGCCCTACCTGCCCGGCCACCAGACCGGCGGCGACACGCGCAAGCTGGGCGCCATCAGCGCCGCGCCCTATGGCAACGCATCGGTGCTGCCCATCACCTGGATGTACATCCGCATGATGGGCGCGGCTGGCCTGACGCACGCCACCGAGACGGCGATCCTGAGCGCCAACTACATCAGCAAACGCCTGAAAGACCACTACCCCACGCTGTACGCATCGGCCAACGGCCACGTGGCGCACGAGTGCATTCTTGACCTGCGCGACCTGAAGGACAGCAGCGGCGTGATGGCCGAAGACGTCGCCAAGCGCCTGGCCGACTACGGCTTCCACGCGCCCACGCTCAGCTTCCCCGTCGCCAACACGCTGATGGTGGAACCCACCGAAAGCGAGCCGCTGGCCGAGATCGACCGCTTCATCGACGCCATGATCGCCATCCGCGAAGAAATCCGCCGCGTCGAGAAGGGCGAGTGGCCGCAGAACGACAACCCGCTGAAGAACGCGCCGCACACGGCCGAGGCGCTGCTGGCCGATGGCTGGAACAAGTCACACCCCTACTCGCGCGAAGTCGGCGCCGCGCTGGCGAACCACCCATCCGGCACCGTGAAGTACTGGCCGCCCGTGGGCCGCGTGGACAACGTGTATGGCGACCGCAACCTGTTCTGCAGTTGCATTCCGCTGGATGCCTACGCTGAGGCATAGAGCAGAGCCTCCTGATGACATTCGTCACCCCAGCAGGTATAGGCGACATCGCGGCATCGCTGTTGGGGCGCCCCCTGTCAGCGCGCGACGGTTGGAGCACACGAACCCTGGAGCAGGTGGAAAAGCGGCTGGGGCGCGAGCTGCCAACGGCCCTGCGTGACTTCCACCGCCTGGTGGGGCGAGTGGAGCGCTTCACCAGCGGCTTCGAAGAGTTCCTTCCTCTGGATAAGCTCATGTTGCTGGATGACAAGCTCTTGTTTCTGGACGAGAACCAGGGCGTATGCCAATGGGGAGTTGATGATGCGGGTCAGGTCTGGCAACTGCTGGATTCAGCGCCCGAATGGCATAAGGAAGAGCCGGGCCAGCGCAGTATCGAAGACTTCATCCGCGTATTGTTGTACTACCAGTTGGCGCAAGGTGGTTACCGCTACGCTTCCATGTTCGCCCCAGGCGCGAACGACGCCATCCCGAATGAAGCGGTCTTTCTTTCCTCGGTGGATTGGCCCGTGGTCATCGACACAGATGGCCTGCACATTCGCCAGCGCGATACCGCGCTCTTGTGGCACCTGAAAGACCATGGAGAACCAAGCGATGGGGTATTCATCAGTTGCCTGCGTCGAAGCCAACTGGACGCTTTGCTGAAAGCTTTTCCTCTTGACGACCTCACCTGAAACCGAGGCAGGTCTACCCCGAAAAATTGAACCCATGCGTGTCAACGTCCGCAGCGCCAACTACCACGCCCCCGCCGACCGCGCCGCGCTCATCACCCTGCTCGACGCCTACGCGCAAGACCCCATGGGCGGCGGCACGCCGCTGGCCGATGACGTGAAGGCGCGCCTGTGCGACGACCTGGCCGCTCTGCCCTCGGCCGCCAGCTTCATGGCGTGGATGGGCGACGAGCCGATTGGGTTGATCAACACCTTCGAAGGCTATTCCACCTTCAAGGCGCGCCCGCTGCTGAACGTGCACGACATTGCCGTGCTGCCCGCCTGGCGCGGACAAGGCATCGGCCAGGCGCTGCTGGCCGCGTGCGAGGCGCATGCGCGTGAACGCGGCTGCTGCAAGATCACGCTGGAAGTGCTGAGCGGCAACGCCCGCGCCCTGCGCAGTTACGAGCACTTCGGCTTCGCGCCCTATGTGCTCGACCCAGCCGAAGGCCATGCGCTGCTGATGCAGAAGTGGCTGTAGCAACACCCCTCGCCCACCGCCCTGTGGGAGCGGCCTTGGCCGCGATGAGGGGCTTGCCCCGCATACAGGCCACATCGCGGGCAAGCCCGCTCCCACACCGTCATGCAGAGAAAAGCTGGGCTGTGCATGCTCGTTCTACAAAAAACGTAGCTGCTCACGATGGCTGGACGGGCGCCAGAGCCCAAAATCATTCAAAATCAACACCATGACTACCACCGCCGCATCCCCCTGGCAACCCGACACCTGGCGCCAGCGCCCCGCGCGCCAGATGCCCACCTACCCCGACCCCGCGCCACTGGACGCCGCGTGCGCGCAGTTGCGCCAGTTCCCGCCGCTTATCTTCGCGGGCGAGGTGCAGGCGCTGCGCGCGCAACTGGCCGAAGTCGCTGCGGGCCGGGCCTTTCTGTTGCAGGGCGGCGACTGCGCCGAAAGCTTCGACACGCTGGACGGCAACGCCGCGCGCGAGACTTTCCGCGTGATGCTGCAGATGGCCGTGGTACTGACCTACGCCGCCGCGCGGCCAGTGGTCAAGGTGGGCCGCATCGCCGGGCAATACGCCAAGCCGCGCTCGGCCGACACCGAGACGCAAGGCGGCGTCACCCTGCCCAGCTACCGGGGCGACATCGTCAACGGCGCGGGCTTCACCGCCGCCGAGCGCGCGCCCGACCCGGCACGCATGCTGCGCGCCTATTCGGCCAGTGCCGCCACGCTGAACCTACTGCGCGCGCTGGCCCAGGGCGGCTTTGCCGACTTGAACCAGCTGCACGCCTGGACCACCGATTTCGTGCGCGCCAGCCCGCAAGGCCAGCGCTATGCCGAACTGGCGGAGCGCATTGGCGAGTCGCTGGCCTTCATGGCCGCGATGGGTTTCAACAGCAGCAACACGCCGCAGTTGCGCGAGGTGAGCTTCCACACCTCGCACGAGGCGTTGCTGCTGCCCTACGAAGAAGCGCTGACCCGCCACGTCGACCACGGCCTGCTGGGCAGTGCGGGCGGCGCGCCGGGCTGGTACGCCACCTCAGCCCACATGCTGTGGCTGGGCGAGCGCACGCGCCAGCTGGACGGCGCGCACATCGAATACCTGCGCGGCATCGCCAACCCGGTGGGCGTGAAGGTAGGGCCCACCGCCACGCCCGATGAGGTGCTGGCGCTGCTGGATGCGCTGGACCCGGCGCGCGAGCCGGGCCGCGTGGTGCTGATCACCCGCATGGGCGCGGGCAAGCTGGCCGAGCGCCTGCCGCCGCTGCTGGCCGCCGTGCGCGATGCGGGCTGGCCCGCCATCTGGAGCTGCGACCCCATGCACGGCAACACCGTCAGCACGGCGGGTGGCGTGAAGACGCGCGACTTCGCCAACATCGTGCAGGAAGTGCGCGAGTTCTTCGCCGCGCACGCACAGGCCGGCACCGTGGCCGGCGGCCTGCACGTGGAGCTGACCGGCCAGGATGTGACCGAGTGCCGTGGCGGCGGCCAGAACCTGACCGACGAGCGACTGGCCGAGCGCTACACCACTGCGTGCGACCCGCGCCTGAACGGCTCGCAAAGCCTGGAGCTGGCGTTTCTGGTGGCCGATCTGCTCAAGGCTGGCCGCCGTCCGGGCGGTGAAAGCGCGGATAAATCTTCGCCACCACCGGCCCGCTGAAGTCCCAGGCGACGCACTTGCCCAGGTGCGGCGGCGGGTGGTCCGAATCGACCGGCGCCAGGCTTTGCGCCATGGTCTGGAAAGCCGCCGTCGCCATGTTGAACAGCAGCTCGCGCAGGTGCGCGCAGCCCTCGATGCCACCCAGGTGCTGCTCGATCGCCTTGCGCCAACCCCGGTTGAGCCGGCAGCCCACCATGCGCTGCATGGGCGCGGCGGCCTTCGGGCAGGGGCCGTGCGGCACGTGATCCATGGCGACTTCGATGGCCTGCACCACGGTGTCCGCATCCACCGTCAGGCGAATCGCCATGCCGTGAATCGGCTGGCCGGCGGGCCAGGTGCCCTCGTGCGGGATGGTGAACGGCATGGTCTTGGTGTCGCTCAGCTCCGCCTCGATGTCCCACAGCCCGTCGTCGCGGCGGTAGCCGCGGTAGGTGGCGGTGCGGGTATGCAGATGGGCGCGGGCGGCGGGCAGTGAAAGCGGCATGGCTGGAATTCCACGGGAACGGCAAGCGGTGGCAAGGCGCCGATTGTCGGGGTTGTTCCAAATCCGTCTTCCATGCCGGGTAATCCTATTGAGCAACCCAACCCCGCCAGCAGGGCCGGTGTGCCTGAAGAAAATCA
>JAUNUR010000078.1 GCA_030538085.1 Pseudomonadota bacterium
AACACCGTGTCAAGGTGACGCCCCATGGATTGCGGCCTTCGCCGCAATGACGAGGAGATGTGAGGGGATTTTTCTGATAGCCCGCGTTGTCGTGATTTTTGAAAACATCAATAACGCCTTGAAAAGCAAATGGAATTATTCAGGCGCTCGTGGCCTGATCCGGTAGTAGGTCTTGCCGTTGTGCTCGATCTTGTTTTTCAGATCCACACTGGCGCAATACCCACTCCCACATCGGGCCGTATCCAGCGCGGAAAGCGCCCGCAAATGACCCAGCGACTGCTGCGCCTGCGCGCTTTCCCTCAGCTTGGCCCAACTGTAGGCGCCTGAACCCATCGCCGCCAGCACGCTACCGACACCCAGGCAGGCCAGCCCGATCCAGACAAATTTCCGCCGGTCCCGAGCCAACTGCGCCCTCTCATGGGCCAGCTCGGCGACAGCGGATCGCAGCTGCTGAAGAACGGGATTCGCGTCATCGCGGATGCGACCGAACTCTTGACCCACGCCCTTGGAGATGGCGTCTTCGGTTTGCTCCCGGATACCTTTGGACGCCTCACTCACAATGCCACTCGCGCTTGCGGAAAGCGACTGCGCCGACTGCGTGAGGTGTCTGATCTGCTGCTCGTGCCTTTGCGACTGCGCTTCGAACTGCTTTTTCTGAAACTCCTGATGGGTCAGGATATGCCCGGTCGTCTTCTGCAGGTAGACCGCAATGTCCCGCAGCTCTTTCATGGGGTCGGTGTGTTGCATGCCGTCTTCCGGTCAGCGGCTGATACCGCGGCTTTGCTGCTCCTGGGCCTGGGCCTGCACCTGTTGCTGCTGCTCAAGCTCCAACTGGCGCAAATTCTCTTGTCCCCACGTTTGCCACTCCTGGAACTGCGGTGTTTGTGCGTAGGCCATGGCCAGCTTGTCCATGCTCGCTTCATCGTTGCGCTGCAAAGCGGCCATGTAATTGTTGATGAATTGACCCGCCACCGTTTGATCCCATGGGTTGGGCGGCTCGGCCAGGGCCTGGGCCCGGGCCGGTTGTTGCGCGGCATCTTCGGCGCCCGTCACCCCCGACGAGGAATGACCACGGTAAGGAATCTCTGGCTGCCGAAACGGTATGGGCGCTGGTGCTGGCGTAGGCGTGGTCGTGGGCGACTGCGCACCGGGCTGCCGTGGCGCTGGCGACGCCGGTTTCTGGGCTTGCGCCTGGGCAATGTCATCGGCGGTGGTCACGCTGCGAACTTCCATGCGGCTGTCGTTCTTGCCGGTCACGGTGGCGATCGAGCCGTCATCGCGCACCTGCAAGAAAAACGGCGTCCGCGACTGGGCCATGCCATCGCGTGCGTGTGTCTGCGCCACGGCGGTGGTCGCGGCGTCCATCCGCGCCTCGCCCGGCGTGATCGCGGCGCGCGCATACGCATCCGCCACCTGGCTGCGCAAATCGCTTTGCATGGGCGTGGGATGCGCGCGTGCATCCGCGGCCATCAGGCGCAGCTCTTGCAGACCCGCCTGCTGGCTTTGCCAGGTGCTGTTGAGCTCCTCGCGGATCAGGCCCTGCGCTTGTGAAGCCCGAGAAAACCAAGTGCCCGCTTTGTTCCATTCGCCTTGAGCATCGCGCGCATAGGTGTTGCCATCGGAGGCCATGAGCGATTGCGTCTGCGCACGCGCATGGTCAATCACGGGCGGCACCCGCTCCAAGGCGGCAAACCCGCTCCAGCCGAACTGGTTGTAAGCCAGTTGGTAGCGCGCCGCAATGGCCGCTGGCGTGTTGGCCGCGTTCTGGGCAATGATGGCCCGCGACTGCTGCTCCAGCTCCGCTGCCCGCTCGGCGCTCACCGGATGGTTGCGAGTCACCGGCATGCGGCCATCCATGTTGTGCTTGATCTCTAGACTCCACTGGCCGGTCTGCGCATCGCTTGGCGCATGGCGCACGTAGCTGCGGCCAGTCTCCAGGGGATTACGCGGCACCTGCTGGGTGGATTCGCTCGCATCCAGGCGATACGGGTTTTGCGGGCGGGGCACATGGGCCAGTCCAAGCGAATAGGAATCGTTGGCGGCGCGGTAATTCAGCTCGTTGGCCAGCTGGCCCGTGGCGATCAGCCGCGTTTGCCCATGGCCGCCATCCGGCGTGGGCGCTCGCACCGTGCGGCTCCACGTGCCCTGCAGGTCTTCGGGTTGGCGCGTCCATGGGTTGCCGTCGCTGTCGGTCTGGGTATACACCCGCCGGATGTCCTGCCGCTCGGCCCAGCGGTCACCCAAATAAGCACCCGCAATGCCACCCACCACTCCGGTGACCACGGCCCCCGGACCGGTCCACGAGCCGGTTGCGGCGCCATAACCGGCGCCCAGCACAAACCCGCCCACGATGCCGCCCGCGTTGCGCCCAACAAAATGGGTCAGCGCGGAAGCCTCACCGGCTTCGTTGCCTTGAGCGCGCAACTGCACCACGCGGTGGCCGGTGTCGATCAGGTCGTAGGCCGTCAGCGCGGCGCCAGCGGCGCCCGCCATGCGCAATGCGCGGCCACGCGGTGCCGCGCTGTCCGGGTGGGGCGTGGCCATGCCCTCGGGCAGCCCAGCCGGCGCGCGCATGAGTGTCGGCGGCATCTGCTGCGGGAACGCCGCGCGCAACTGCGCATCCAGCGAGGCCGATACCGGCAGCCGACCCGCCTGGTTCGCGTCGGCGATGGCCGTGCCCAGCGACTGCCGGCCCACCTGCGCATCGCCACCCTGCGGTTTCACTCCCGGCTGATCAATGGCCTGAAGGGTTGATCTGACATGGGCTTCGGATTGCGTCACGCCCGCCCAGCGGGCTTCTGCCCCCGTCATCTGGCCCAAACCGGCAATCTGCGCCGCATGGCGTTGCTGGTAGTCGGCAAGACCGCCAAAGAACGCCTGTGTGCGTGCGTTGGCCTGGTGGGGCGTCATGCCCTGCGGCGTGTTGGTCAGCAGATCGCCGTTGATCAAGCCGGCCTTGAGCGTGTCGGTCAGTTTGTTGACCTGGCCTGCCATGCGTTGGGCGGCGGCGCGGTCGCCGTCTAAAGTGGCTTGACCATCTGCAGACTTTTCCAGATCGTCTAACTGCCTTCGAATTCCTCGAGAATACTCGCCAAGCGGCCCACCCGTATGAGGCGACACGCCAAGATTTTTGGCCAATATTTGGTCGGCAGGCAGGTTGACCAGGTTGCGTGGGCCGTGAAGGTCAAACAGCCCTTGCTTCGACAGGCTTTTGAGCAATTGGCTTTCTTTTAATATCTGCTGCTCAATAATATGGTGGCCTTGAAAGGCGACTTTATCAGCCATTGTGAAACAATCCTTTCCAGAGTTTGAAATAAATCAGGAGGATTGATCAGCATTTAGCCGCATCGGTCAACCAAACGCCTGTCAGCCCTGCAGCTTTTACTGCATCACGGAAAGTGCGTGTGCAAAAAGTTTCACCGGAATAGGGTGTCTGGAAAATATGTGCTGAACCAACCACATCTTCCTTAAAGACAAGGCTGGCACCGCCGGCAAGGCTGTAATATTTGCCGTTGACATAATCGCCGACTTTGATCTTGAGCCTTGACGCTTCCTCATCCAGTGCATCTAGCGTGCGTAAAATACCGCACAGATAACGCTGGGGACCAGGTGAACCGTCAGAGAGTGTGAAGTCGCAGGCCGTGAAGGCAAATCCTTCAGGATCAACGGACTCGAAGACCTGTTTTGCTTGCTCTGAAACAATCCAGATACCTGCGAGCCCTTCCAAATCTCGGGGCATACGACCCGATTTTGGATCATGCACCAGATGCGGCTTTTCAGGATACTGATCAGGGTTTCCATTGGGTGGCATCATGACTATTCTTCCTGGAGCACAAAGCTTGTTTTCGTTGGCGATCTCCAGGCCATGGCCTTTTCCACCGCCACGGATGTCGGTTTCGATGGTGTAGAAACGGCCTTTTGGCGGGGTGTGGTAGTAGGTGACAGGAATGGCGGTTTGGTCAGTCATGGGGGTTTCCTTTTACAAAATTGAGTTTTGAGTTAAGCAAATTTGGATTGCTTTAATCCGCGCGGTGAAATAATTATTCGTGGATTAACAATTGGCCACATCGGTCAATCGGGCGCCTGTCAATTCTGCGGCTTTGACGGCGTCACGAAGCCGGCGATCACAGAATACGGTGAGATCGAACGGTGTGTAGAATACGTGTGCTGCGCCAACAACGTCTTCTTTAAAAACCAAAGAGGCTCCTCCCGAACGGTTGTAATACTTGCCATTGACGTAATCACCGATTTCTATCTTGAGCCTTGACTCTTCCTCATTCAGTGCATCCAGCGTGCGTAAAATACCGCAAAGATAATACTGGGGCCCAGGTGAGCCGTCAGAGAGTGTGAAATCGCAGGCCGTGAAGGCAAATCCTTCAGGGTCAACGGACTCGAAGACCTGTTTTGCTTGCTCTGAAACAATCCAAATGCCCGCAAGCCCTTCCAAATCTCGGGGCATGCGGCCCGAATTTTTTTTAATTTGTACCAGATGCGGTTTTTCAGGGTATTGGTCGGGGTTTCCATTGGGTGGCATCATGACTATCCACCCTGGAGCGCAAAGCTTGTTTTCGTTGGCGATCTCCAGGCCATGGCCTTTTCCACCACCACGAAGATCGGGTTCGATGACATAAAATCGACCTTTTTGTGGCGTGTGGTGATAGGTAACAGGAATAGAGGCTTGGTCGGTCATGGGGTTTTTTTACAAGATCAAGCTTTGAATGAGCGTGAGTTGTATTGATCTGCTGGCGTAAGAATGAGTCGTGGATCAACAATTGGCCGCGTCGATCAACCGAACGCCCGTCAGCCCTGCAGCTTTTATTGCGTCACGCAGAGTGCGTGTGCAAAAATATTCATCATCAGCAGAGGAAGGTGTTCCAAAAATATGGGCCGTCCCAACCACATCTTCCTTAAAGACAAGGCTGGCACCGCCAACACGACTGTAATATTTACCGTTGACATAATCTTCGACTTTGATCTTGAGCCTTGACGCTTCTTCATCCAACGCATCCAGCGAGCGCAAAATACCGCACAGATAACGCTGGGGACCAGGTGAGCCGTCAGAGAGTGTGAAGTCGCAGGCCGTGAAGGCAAATCCTTCAGGGTCAACGGATTCGAAGACTTGTTTTGCTTGCTCAGAAACAATCCAGATGCCTGCAAGCCCTTCCAAATCTCGGGGCATGCGGCCCGAATTTTTCTTAATTTGCACCAGATGCGGCTTTTCAGGGTACTGGTTGGGATTTCCATTGGGTGGCATCATGACTATCCACCCTGGAGCGCAAAGCTTGTTTTCATTGGCGATCTCCAGGCCATGGCCTTTTCCACCACCACGGATGTCGGACCGGATAACATAGAAACGCCCTTTTTGTGGGGTGTCGTGGTAGGTAACAGGAATGGCGGTTTGGTCGGTCATAGGAGTTTCCTTTTACGAGATTGCTTGATTACCAAGAAATCTCAGATGCTGCTTGTGGGAGCGGCCTTGGCCGCGATGGCAGCACCTGGCCCGAGGCCAAGGTTTGTCGCGGGCAAGCCCGCTCCCACAAAAAAACGATGGAAAACCCCATGCGTACACGCATGCTCTGAAACTCGTTAAGAAGCAAGATTGAGTTTTGAGTGGGCATGGGTTGTTTTGATCTGCGTGGCGCAAGAATGATTCGTGGATCAGCAATTGGCCACATCGGTCAATCGAGCGCCTGTCAATTTTGCGTTTTTGACGGCGTCACGAAGCAGGCGGTCACAGAATACGGTGAGATCAAACGGTGTGTAGAACACGTGTGCCGCGCCAACAACGTCTTCTTTAAAAACCAAAGAGGCTCCTCCCGAACGGTTGTAATACTTGCCATTGACGTAAGCACCGATTTCAATCTTGAGCCTCGACGCCTCCTCATCCAGCGCATCCAGAGTACGCAAAATACCGCACAGATAACGCAGGGGACCAGGTGAGCCGTCAGAGAGTGTGAAGTCGCAGGCCGTGAAGGCAAATCCTTCAGGGTCAATGGACTTGAAAACCTACTTTGCTCGCTCGGAAATAATCCAGATACCCGCAAATTCTTCCATCTCACGGGGCATACGGCCCGATTTAGGGTCATGCACCAGATGTGGCTTTTCAGGGTATTGGTCGGGGTTTCCATTGGGTGGCATCATGACCGCCCTTCCTGGAGCCCTAAGTTTGGTTCGGTTGATGATCTCCAGACCATGGCCCTTTCCACCGCCACGAAGGTCGGGTTCAATGACATAAAAACGGCCTTTTGGCGGGGTGTGGTGGTAGGTGCCAGAAATGGCGGTTTGGTCGGTCATGGTGGCTATCTCTCGATGGAATCAAAATCTGATGACCAAAAAAGGGAAACAGTCATGATGGTGTGCGTGGGGTAAGGCGTAGATGGCCTGGCAGCAAGCGGTTGGTCGATGATGAAGTGGGGCAGCTGGGTCGTTGGATGGCGCTGGTTCCACTCGGGCGAGGCCCGTTTGCGGCTGCGGGTAGATTAGCAATGTACCACCATAGTATCAACCATGATGTGAGGTTTACCTGACGGCCAGCTTCCGTGGCCGTTTCAACCTAGAAACGGCAGTTGGATGCGCCCGAGCGTGCCGTGATGGGCGTGTCAGGCAAGACGCGAGGACGCCGCGCACTGGTGTGCGCAAGGACGAGCAACGCCGCCTGGCACGCCCAGCGCGGTGCGATCGGGTGCATAGCGCGCTCACCCAACCGGTGAACGTGATCGAAGCTGCGAAAGTCAGTGCTCATGCCGGTTGCCCAAGGATGGCAAGCGGTCAACTGCCGTTTCTAGGTTTAACCAAGCACGACCAAGCCTTTCGCGCAAGCCGGGATAATCCCGCGCTCGAAAACCCCGATCAAAAACAACGTTTTTTTTGGAATCATTGGCTCAATCCATGTCCCACGCTCTCCATCGCCCGATCCGGCGGCTGCCCAGCCTGCTGACCCTGGCCGCCGCGCTGGTGCTGACGGCCTGCAGCCCCAGCCCCCCGCCCGCCCCCACCGCCGCCGATCAGGCGCGCGCCGAGCAGCTGCGCCCGGCCAACGCCCAGCTGAGCGAAAAATACGAACGCTCCTGCATGGTCTGCCACACGCAGCTGGCCGCCAACGCCCCGCTGACCGGGTTCGGCCCCGCGTGGCAGCCGGTGCTGAAGCAGGGCATGGACACGCTGCTCCTGCACGCCGAACAAGGCATCCGCTCCATGCCGCCACGCGGGCAATGCGCCGACTGCAGCGCCGAAGAGCTGCGCTCCCTGATTGAATTCATGGCGCAAGACGCCTCTCAACCATGAACCAAGCCGCACCTCACTCCTCCACCCGCCGCGGCTTGCTGCGCGCTGGCGCCGGCATCGCCGTCGGGGCCGCGCTGGCACCGGCCCGCGCGCAGACCCGGCCGGCCACGCCCGCGCCAGCCTCCACGCCCGCATCCTCCTCCACAACATGGCGCAACTGGTCCGGCATCGCCGAATGCCGGCCAGAGCGCCTGTTCGTGCCCGCCACCGAGGCCGAGCTTGCGCAGGCGCTGCGCGACAACACCGGCAGCGCCGTGCGCTGCGTGGGCGCGGGGCACTCCTTCACCGCGCTGGTGCCCACCGATGGCTGGCTGGTATCGCTGGACCGCCTCTCGGGCGTCAGCACCGGCCCCATGTTCGGCACGGCGCTGGTTCAGGCCGGCACCCGGCTGGCCGTGACATCGCGCCAGCTCGACGCGCTGGGCATGTCCTTCACCAACCTGCCCGACGTGGACGTGCAAAGCTACGCTGGCGCCATCAGCACCGGCACCCACGGCACCGGGCGCGATTTGCCGGCCCTGCACGCCGACGTGCAGGCGCTGCGCATGGTCACCGCGCGCGGCGACGTGATCGAGTGCAGCACCACCAAGCGCCCCGACCTGCTGGCCGCCGCGCGCGTGTCGCTCGGCAGCCTGGGCGTGATCACCCAGGCCACGGTGAAGGTGGTGCCCGCGTACAACCTGCACCGCCGCGTATGGCTGGAGCCGGTGATGCAGATGCTGGAGCACGCGCCCGAGCTGTCGCGCAAGCACCGCAACTTCGAGCTGTTCTACCTGCCCTTCACCGGCTACGCCGCCGGCATCGCGCACGACATCGACGACAGCGGCCAGGTGCTGGCGCCCAAGCCGGCCGACGAAGACGTGCTGCGCGATCTGCGCCGTCTGCGTGACTGGCTGGGCTTTTCGCCCTCGCTTCGCCGCCGCGTCGCCGGCTGGCTGATCGATCCCGAGCAGACCGAGGAAGCCCGCAACCGCGCCTGGCGCCTGCTGTCCACGCAGCGGCCCACGCGCTTCAACGAAAGCGAATACCACGTGCCGCAAGAAGCCGGCATCGCCTGCCTGAAAGAGGTCATCGCCGCGCTGGAAAAGCACAACGAAGCGTTCTTTCCGGTGGAGTTCCGCTTCGTCGGCGCCGACGATGCCTGGCTGAGCCCGTTCCATCAACGGCCCAGCTGCTCGATCGCGGTGCACGCCGCCGTGGGCGAGGCCTACGACTACCTGCTCAATGACATCGGCCCCATCTTCCGCAAATACGAGGGCCGTCCGCACTGGGGCAAGCTGCATGGGCTGGGCGCCGCCGAGCTGTCCACCCTGTACCCCCGCTTCAAGGACTTCCAGGCCATGCGCCAGGAAATGGATCCGCGCGGCCGCTTCCTGAACCCGCATCTGCGGCAGGTCTTCGGGGTCAAGGCATGAGTCGCCTGCGGCGCCGCCGTCTGCTGCTGGCTGGCGCGGGCGCGGCGGTGGCCGCGGCGGTGCTGCGCCCGTCGGTCAGCGGCGCGCCGCATGACGGCTATTTCAGCGCCCTGGCGCGCGCCCTGCGCCGGTCCGAACGCCCGACCGACGCCACCACCCCCGTGATGGTGATCGACCGCGACCGCCTGCTGAACAACATCGGCCAGGTCATGGCGCTGAAGTCGCCCGAACGGCCACTGCGCCTGGTGGCCAAGTCGCTGCCTTCGCTGCCGCTGCTGGACTTGATCGCCCAGCGCGCGGACACCCAGCGGCAGATGGTATTCAACCTGCCCTACCTGCTGCAAACGGCCACCGAGCGCCCCACCTCCGAGCTGCTGATGGGCAAGCCCCTGCCCGCTGGCGCGGCGGCGGCGTTTTACCAACGGTTCAAGGGTGGCGGTTTCACCCCCGCGCGCCAGCTGCAATGGCTGGTCGACACGCCCGAGCGGCTGGCCGAATACCAGCAGCTGGCGCGTGGCCTGGGGCAGCCGTTGCGCGTCAATCTGGAGATCGACGTCGGCCTGCACCGGGGCGGCTTCGCCAGCCAGGAAGCGCTGGCCCAGGCCTTGCGAATGCTGCGGGCCGAGCCGCTGCTGGAATTCGCCGGCATGATGGGCTACGACGCGCACGTCACCCGCGTGCCCGATCTGCCGGGCGTTCGGCGCGCCGCCGAGTCACACGCCAAGCAGGTCTACGCCGACTACAAGGCGCGGGCACTGGCCGCCTTGCCGGCCGCCGCGCAGCAGGCCCACTCCCTGACCTGGAACGCCGCCGGCTCGCCCACCTTCCATCTCTACAGCGGCCAGACCGCGGCCAACGAAGTGGCGGTGGGCTCGGCTTTCGTCATGCCCACCGAGTTCGACATGCCGCACCTGGCGGCATGCCAGCCGGCGTGCTTCATCGCCACGCCCGTGCTCAAGAGCGGGTACTTCCAACTGCCAGCGGGCGTGGAATGGGCCGGCTCCGCCCTGAAGCTGTGGGACCGCAACCTGCGCCACGGCGTGTTCATCCACGGCGGCCAGTGGCCTGCCGATCCGGTATCGCCCGCAGGGCTGGCCGCCAATTCACAATATGGCCT
Organism: Pseudomonadota bacterium; assembly: GCA_030538085.1. GTDB lineage: Bacteria > Pseudomonadota > Gammaproteobacteria > Burkholderiales > Burkholderiaceae_C > Ottowia. Next base: position 9,817 of record JAUNUR010000078.1, read on the forward strand.
GTCACCCAACCAGCAGGTGATGGTGGGCTCCGGCCAGCAGCAGCTGCAGGTGGGCGACACCGTCTTCTTCCGCCCGCACAAGAGCGAGGCGATGCTGCAGCAGTTCGGCGATCTGGTGATCGTTGCCGGAGGCGAAGTGGTGGATCACTGGCCCGTCATGCCGCCCGCGCCCTGACGCCCCGAACCACGCACGCACGGCTTGGCTCGGTCGCAGCCCTTGGTCATCCATCAGGAGTTTTTTCATGTTGATTCGCGCACTCACCGGCCCACTCGCCGCGGCTGGCCTGGTGGCCTTGCTGGTCGCGGCGCCCGCGGGGGCCGCCACGCCACGGGATGCCCACGGCCTGTGGTGGTCGGCGGACAAGACCGCCGTCATCGAATTCAAACCCTGCACGGACGCTGGCACCGCGCTGTGCGGGCGCATCGTGTGGGACAAGGACGCCGGCACGCCCACCGACGCCTGCGGCGTGCGTGTAGCCAGACTCAAGTCGTTCGACGGCGAAGCCTGGCGCGACGGCTGGGTGTTCGACCCGCGCGACAAGAAAAGCTACAGCGGCGCCGTGCGCGTGAAGCCCGATGGCACCGTGCTGTCCCTGCGTGCCTTCATCGGCACCGAGATGATCGGACAGACCGAGGAAATGACCCGGGCAGACAAGCCGCCCACCGGCTGCAAGGCCCCATGAGCCAGCACGAAATGACGCCGTCGCTTCCGTGCCCTACAGTGGCTGATCCCTTTCGCCCTGCCCCGTTCTTCTTTCCATGACCGATCAAACCCTCTCCTCCGTCGCCGTGCCGCTGCAATCCACGTTCGACGCCATGCGCGCCCTCACCCGCGCGCAGCCCGCGCCCGACTGGGCCACGCGCGCTGACCGCCTGCGCCGCCTGCGCGCGCTGCTGCTGAACGAGCGCGCGGCCATCACCGCCGCCATCGCGGCCGACTTCGGCCAGCGTCCGCGCCAGGAAACCGAGATGGCCGAGTTGTTTCCAACCATCGCCGGCATCGACCACGCGCTCGGGCACGGGCGCCGCTGGATGCGCCCGCGCCGGCGCGGCACCGGGCTGTGGATGCAGCCCGGCAAAAGCCGCCTGCTGCCGCAGCCAATGGGCGTGGTGGGCGTGGTGGTGCCCTGGAATTACCCGCTCATGCTCAGCGCCGGGCCGCTGACCGGCGCCCTGGCAGCGGGCAACCGCGTGCTGCTCAAGATGTCCGAGCACGCGCCCGCCTTCGCCGCGCTGTTCGCGCGCCTGGTGCACCAGCATTTCGCCGCCGACGAGGTGCGCGTGATCGAGGGCGAGGCCGACGTGGCCCGCGCCTTCACCGCGCTGCCGTTCGACCACCTGCTGTTCACCGGCTCCACCCAGGTGGGCCACGCCGTGATGCGCGCGGCCAGCGAGCACCTGACGCCCGTCACGCTGGAGCTGGGGGGCAAGTCGCCCGTGGTCATCGGCCCCGGCGCCGATCTGGCGCACGCCGCCGAGCGCATCCTGGTCGGCAAGCTGCTCAACGCCGGCCAGACCTGCATCGCGCCCGACTACGTGCTGCTGCCCGCCGGCCAGCAAGATGAATTCGTCCGCCTGGCGCGCGAGGCCATGGCACGCCTGTACCCCGACCTGGCGCGGAACCCGGACTACACGCGCATCATCAACGCGCGCCAGTACCAGCGCCTAACCGGCTGGCTGGGCGAGGCCCAGGCCGCTGGCGCCCGCGTCGAGCCGCTGGCCGACGTGCCCGACGACGAAACCCAGCGCCGCCTGACGCCACGCCTGCTGATCGACCCGCCCGCCAGCGCCAAACTGATGCAGGAGGAAATCTTCGGCCCCCTGCTGCCCGTGCTGCCCGTGGCCAGCGTAGACGCCGCCATCGAGCACATCAACCAGCGCCCACGCCCGCTGGCGCTGTACGTGTTCGAGCGCGACCGCGCCACCATCAACCATGTGCTGGCGCGCACCACCAGCGGCGGCGCCACCGTCAACGACACCTTGCTGCACGTGGCGCAGGACGACCTGCCCTTTGGCGGCGTCGGCCCCAGCGGCATGGGCGCGTACCACGGCGAGGACGGCTTTCGCACCTTCTCGCACATGAAGCCCGTCTTCCTGCAATCGCGCCTGGCCGGCAATGGCCTGCTCAAGCCGCCCTACGGCAGCCTGTTCGACCGCATGATGGGCTGGATGATCCGGTAATAGCCACGCCCCGCATTCGCAGGGCCACTTGCCCGGCAACGCCGGCCACGCGGCGCGGATGACCGAAAATCACGCACGGCGCGCCGCGTATCCGCGGCGCAGCGGCTTTCCACGCAATGAAAATCTCACCCTCATTGCATTCACATGATTTCCTTTAGGGAGAGTGGCGTTTCATGGTCTTGCCACTGGCTCGATTCCGCCCCCGTCTGATCGACGCCCTGCAGGGCTACGACCAGGCACGTTTCGTCAAGGACTTCGCCGCCGGCCTGACGGTGGCGGTGGTCGCGCTGCCGCTGGCCATGGCGTTCGCCATCGCCTCGGGGCTGAAGCCCGAAGCCGGCCTGTTCACCGCCATCATCGCGGGCTTCCTGATCTCGGCGCTGGGCGGCAGCCGGGTACAGATCGGCGGGCCGGCGGGCGCGTTCATCGTCATCGTCTACGGCATCGTCGAGCGCTACGGCGTGGCCAACCTCATCATCGCCACCGCCATGTCGGGCGTGCTGCTGTTCCTGATGGGGTTGTTCAAGCTGGGCACCCTGGTGCGCTTCATTCCCATCTCGGTGATCATCGGCTTCACCAATGGCATTGCGGTGCTGATCGGGCTGTCACAGGTCAAGGATTTCCTGGGCCTGTCGATTCCCAAGATGCCGGGCGATTTTTTCGGCATCCTCGGCGCGCTGTACGCCCACCTGCACACCGTGAACTGGTGGGCCGTGGGCGTGGCGGTGGTGTCGCTGGCCATCGTGATTGGCTGGCAGCACTGGCTCCCCAGCCTGGGGCCGCGCGTGCAGTTCTCGGGCAAGCTCAGCACCGTGCCCGGCTCCATCGTGGCGCTGGCGGTGGCGACGCTGGTGGTAGGCGTGTTCAAGCTGCCGGTGGAAACCATCGGCAGCAAGTTCGGTGGCATTCCGGCGGCGCTGCCGGCGTTCGCGCTGCCTGATTTCAGTTGGGAAACGGCGCGCTTTCTGCTGATGCCCACCATCACGCTGACGCTGCTGGGCGCCATCGAGTCGCTCCTGTGCGCGCGCGTGGCCGACGGCGTGATCGGTGACCGGCACGACCCCAACCAGGAGCTGATCGCCCAGGGCGCGGCCAACTTCATCACGCCCTTCTTCGGCGGCATGCCGGCCACCGGCACCATCGCCCGCACCATGACCAACGTGAAGAGTGGCGCCAGCAGCCCCATCGCCGGCATCGTGCACGCGCTGGCGCTGCTGCTGGTGATCCTGGTGGCGGCGCCGCTCGCCAGCTCGATTCCGCTGGCCTGCCTGGCCGCCATCCTGATGTTCGTGGCCTGGAACATGGGCGAATGGCGCGAGTTCGCGCGCCTGAAAAGCTACCGCATCACCTACCGCGTGACGCTGGTGACGGTGTTCCTGCTGACGGTGATCTTCGACCTGACGGTGGCGGTGGAATTTGGCATGGTCGCCGCCTGCCTCATCTTCATCTACCGCATCTCCAGCCTGTCGCGCGCCGAGCGCCTGGGCGCCGCCGACCGCGCCGAGCTGGCTGGCCGCGACGGCCAGATGCAGGCCTGGCGCCTGTACGGCGCGCTCTTCTTCGGCGCCACCAAGCTGGTGGAGGGGATCGAGGATCACCTGCCGCCACACACCCTGGTGCTGGATCTGAAGAACGTGATCTACGTCGACTCGACCGGCGCCGAATCACTGGAAAACCTGGTGCACACCTGCCGCAAGAAGGGCGTGCGCCTGGTGGTCAGCGGGCTGATGAACCAGCCACGCGACATCGCCCGCCGCACCGGGCTGCTGGCCTTGATCGCGTCACATTCATCCGACGACCTGCAGCCCGACGTGGCCCGCGCCATCGAAACCGCCGTGGCCGGCCTGCCGCCCCTGCCCGACGATGGGGTGCAGATGGTGTATTCCGGAGCTTGATACCGTTTTGCGTTCAAGACGGAAACCAATGACTGCGGCTGACGCCGCATGACAAATCACCTCTTTGTCATCTTGCAAGCGACTGCGCCATCAGCCACCGCCACGCATGTCCGGTCCGTCCGGATCGGGGCCGATCTCGGTACGAATCACGCGGTAATCCGGGGTGAAGACCACGTTGAACGCCCTGGTTTCGCTGGGTGGCTCCAGAAACTTCCAGGTCCAGACCACCTCGTTTTTCAACTGGTACGGCACCTGCTTGGCCGGCTTACCCAGCATGCGGCGCACGTCTTCCACGCCCATGCCGGCCTGCACGCGACGGAAGCTGTCGGGTGTCAGCACCTGGCGCAGCGCGCTCATGCGGCCATCGGGGCCGATCGTGATCATGTAGTTGCGCAGGCCCTCGGGCTGGCGGTTGTATTCAAGCGTCTTGGCGCCGCCAGACTCGGGCCACACGCGCTCGGGCTGGCCGAAGCGCTGCACCACGTCGGCCTCGGTGGCCACGCCCTCCTCCAGTTCCTTGATGGCCTGCGGGTCGCAGGCGGACAGCAGCAGGGCGCCGCCCAGCAGGCCACCCAGGCCCAGGATGCGAAGTTGGTTGAAACGCAGCGTCATAGATGGTGTGCCCGGTAAAATGGATGAAAACTGTGTTGTAACGCGGCAAGCCCCGTGCGCGCCGTCGGACCAGTCCCACAAAGGATCCAAGTTTATGTCGCTCGCACGTGTCTTTCAGCGCCCGCACTACCGTTCCGAGGCCACGCAGTTCCTGGACGACCTCAAGCAGTCACGCCCCGAACTCGACCAGCAACAACGCCAGGGCCGCGCCTTGCTGTGGGACCAGCAGATCGACCGCACGCTGCAGGCCGAATTCAAGGCTGGCCGCATCAAGCAGAAAGCCTACGTCTACCAGACCGCGCCCACGCACGACTGATACGCATGGGCTTTCAAGATGACCAATGGCGGATTCGTCATTTGTCATGCGGCGCCAGCCGCGGTCATTGGTCATCGTCTTGAACGCAAAACGGCATGAAAGCGCGCCAGCCCCGTGCCATGCATCCACCCTTGACGCCCCATCAAACTCGCCTCCATCCCTTGTTCAGCAATAGCTGACAGCTTCTTTTTATATAGCGCCCCATGTCGACTGCCGACCCCGATCAGTTGCTGACCGAAGGCCCGGCGCAAGCGCCGCTGCCCGAGGTGGTCGACCACGTGGCCGTGGCACGCCTGTACGGCGAGCCGCTGTTCCAGCTACCGACCGACCTGTACATCCCGCCCGATGCGCTGGAGGTGTTCCTGGAGGCCTTCGAAGGCCCGCTGGATCTGCTGCTGTACCTGATCCGCAAGCAGAACTTCAACATCCTCGACATTCCGATGGCGAACGTGACGCGCCAGTACCTGAGCTATGTCGACGAAATTCGCAGCCGCAACCTGGAGTTGGCGGCCGAATACCTGTTAATGGCGGCCATGCTCATCGAGATCAAGTCACGCATGCTGCTGCCGCCCAAGAAGACGGCGGAAGGCGAGGAGCCCGAAGACCCACGCGCCGAACTGGTGCGCCGCCTGCTCGAATACGAGCAGATGAAGCTGGCCGCCACGCGCCTTCAGCAAGTGCCGCAGTTCGGCCGCGACTTCCTGAAGGCGCAGGTGTATGTCGAGCAGGCGCTCAAACCGCGCTTTCCCGACGTCGAGCTGACCGACCTGCAATCGGCCTGGGCCGACATCCTCAAGCGCGCCAAACTGGTGCAGCACCACAAGATCACGCGCGAGGAGCTGAGCGTGCGCGAGCACATGTCGATCGTGCTCAAGAAGTTGCAGGGCCGCCGCTTCGCCCCGTTCGAGGATCTGTTCGACCCCACCAGGGGCGTGCCGGTGCTGGTGGTCACGCTGATCGCGCTGCTGGAGCTGGCCAAGGAAAACCTGGTCGAGATCACCCAGGCCGAGGCCTACGCGCCGATTTACGTGCGGCTGGCATTCACTCCAAACTGAGAAGCCCGTTCTTTCAACCTATTGAGAGTTTCGTAATTCAGGACAAGCCTATGTCATGCCTTCTCCTCATCCCGTCATTGCGGCGAAGGCCGCAATCCACACGGTGTCCGTGGGTCAATACCGTGTCAAAGTGACGCCCCATGGATTGCGGCCTTCGCCGCAATGACGAGGGGA
>JAUNUR010000079.1 GCA_030538085.1 Pseudomonadota bacterium
GCTTCCTGGAATTTGGTGGTGAGTTTGTCGAGTCGCATGAAAACCTCCGAATTGCCCCTTCAGTTGGGGCGTATCGGGTGCGAATCAAGGGCTTTTGGCGGGCTGCTGGGTGCCCTGCAAACGCCCAGATTGGAGGCATCCTAAAGCGCTCCGGGGGCAATCGCCTTGCCGTTCTTTCAACCCGCGTCATGCCCCACCCCTTGTAGGAGCGGGCTTGCCCGCGATAGGGCGTCGCCTTCGCCCAATACACCGCATCGCGGGCAAGCCCGCTCCCACAGCAAAACCGGACGGCCGGGGCCTGTGCGCCCCCATCGGTCGAGCCACCCCACGCCTTGTCTGCTGCGAAACGGGTGCCAGAAGCTATCGATTCAGCAGCAGAAAAATCACTTGCTTGCCTTGGGTTTTCCGGCATCACAGGGGCCGTGCCGGCTGCGGAAGTCGGCTGGTGTTTCGGGCCAGCGCTCGGCGAACAGCCCGCGCCCGGCCCAGCGCGCCTGCGCCTCGGCGCGCCAGTACTTGCCCAGGCGCGCACCGTAGCCATCGGTCCAGGCCCAGCCTTCCGACACCATGTATTCGCCCACGTCCACATCGCCCTGCAGGCGCACCACCGTGGCGATGGCGCGGCCGTAGCGGTCGCGCGCCCACACCGTGACGCGCACACGCTGGTTCAGCGCCAGCTTCTGCAAGGCCTGGCGTGATTCGGGGCCGAAGTCCTGGCAAATCTCGGGCGCATCCACGCCGTCGATGCGCAGCCGCACCCGCGCGCCGCCATCTTCGGGCCGCACCCAGATCGAGTCGCCATCCACCACGTAATTGACCCGCGCCAGCCACGGCATGCCGAAGGTTGGGCCCGCGCCATCCTGCGCCGCAGCGGGCAGCGCCAGCCACAGCACGCAGGCCGCCCACGTGGCCATCCGCCCCAGCCAGCCGTTCACGCGTTCGCCACCTCGATACCCCAGCGCGCCAGCGCCGCATCGTCGCTCACGCGGGCGTCCACCCAGCGCGCGCCCTCAGGAGTCTGCTCTTTTTTCCAGAACGGTGCCTGGGTCTTCAGGTAGTCCATCAGGAACTCGCAGGCCTGAAAGCTCTCGCCCCGGTGCGCGGAGGTCACGGCCACCAGCACGATCTGGTCCTGCGGCTGCAGCAGGCCCACGCGGTGGATCACGCGCACGCCGTACAGCTTGAAGCGGCGGTGCGCCTCATCGATCATGGCCTCGATCGCCTTCTCGGTCATGCCGGGGTAGTGCTCCAGCTCCATCGAGGCCACGCTGGCCACGTCGGGCGCGCCGGTGGCGGCCAACTCCGCCGGGTGGCGGTCCCGCACGGTGCCGACGAAGGCGCACACCGCGCCCACGCGCGCATCGCCAGCGCGCAAGGCGGCTACCTCGGCGCTCAAGTCGAAGTCCTGTGGCTGAATCGAAACACGCGGCTGGCTCATGCCGGCATTTTGCCCTGCGCATCAGGATCGAGGTTTAGGCACGGCAAGCTGAGCGCGACCGCTCGATACTCTGGGCGAAACCAACAAACCGAGGAGACGATCGATGGACTTACAACTCAAGAGCAAGGTGGCGCTGATCACCGGCGCCAGCAAGGACCGGAGGCCGAGGCCAAACTGGCCGGCATCACACCCGAGCAGGCACGCGAGCGCGCCATGCAGCGCGCGCCCATGGGCCGCATCGCCACGCCCGAGGAGATTGCCGATGTGGTGGTGTGTTCCTGGCGTCAGCGCGTGCCAGCTACGTCAACGGGGTCATCGTGGCCATGGATGAGGCGACGACGCCGATGGTGGCGTGAAGGCAGAATACTCAAAAGTAATAGCAACCTGCTTGCTCCACATATTGATTTCAGATGCTTATCCACTAAGCCTAGAAATGGCAGTTGACCGCTCGCTATCCTTGAGCAACCGGCATGAGCACTGACTTTCACAGTTTCGATCACATTCGCCTGTTGGGTGAGCGCGCTATGCACCCGATCGCACCGCGCTGGCCGCGCCATGCGGCGTTGCTCGTCCTTGCAGGCACGAGCCTGCCGCGTCCTCGCGTCTTGCCTGGCACGCCCATCACGGCACGCTCGGGCGCATCCAACTGCCGTTTCTATTGAGATTTTCAAAAATCCCGACAGGCGGGCCATCGGAGAAGCCCCCTCACATTCCCTCGTCATTGCGGCGAAGGCCGCAATCCATGGGGCGTCACCTTGACACGGTGTTGACCTGCGGACACCGTGTGGATTGCGGCCTTCGCCGCAATGACGGGATGATGCGAAGGCATTGCATATGCTTGTCCTGAACTACGAAACTCTCTCAAGAAGACGTTTTGTAAATCATTGATTTTCTTCAGGTGCACCGGCCCTGCTGGCAGGGTTGGGTTGCTCAATAGGCTAAAAGCAGCACGTATCAGGCGTCAGCCGCTATCAAAATAATTGCGAATCGAAGTAGCCATTGCCGACAGACCACCATGCCGCCTGCTAGCACTCTCGCCCCCCTCTCATCGACCGACCGGCACCTGCTGCAACGTCTGGCCCAGGCCAAGCGCACCGAATGGCTGCTCACCCTGGCGCTCGCTCCGTTGCTCGTATTGGGCGTTGCCTTCGTGTTCTGGATCGCCAAGTTCGAGGCCAGTGAATCCGACCAACCCTGGTTGGTCGCATTCGGGCTGGGTCTGGCCCTGTTCGGCGCGCTGTGCGTGGGCACTGCGTGGCAGCGCCGCAGACGCCAGACCACGCCGCTGCGCGAGGCGCTGGCACACGGGCAGAAGCAGGTCACACGCGGCCGACTGATAGCGCTTGAAGTGTGTGCCGGCAACAGCTTGCGCTACCGGCTGGCATCGCAGGTGCTGGAGCTGAGCCCAATACTCGACCAGGTCAGCAACCAATTGCCCTTGCTGGGCACCCGCTTGTTGGCCGCGCAAAGCCTGCGCGATACCGACGTGGAATTGCACTGGATCGCCCTGTCCTCAGGGCTTAGCGTGCTGCTGCAGGCCCACTACCCTGCCGCGCCCGCAGCCCAGCGGCAGATGCACGGCACGAACCAGCAAGACACTGCACCCGTCCTGAGGCAGGAACTGCGCTTGGGTGCCGTGGTGGCTGGGGTGAGCTTGGTGGTCTGGCTGTTCGAGGCCTGGGCGAGCGGCTTCGACGGTGGGTTGATGATCTTCTTGGCTGCGGGCCTGATATTGGCGATTGCCTTGTGGGTACTGGCCTTCAGTCTGCCGCGCTGGCTGCGCGCCCGGCGCAGCCCAGTGGGCCTGTGGCTGAGCGGCCCCGTGACCGAGATCATCACTGCCCGCGTACGCCTGGGCCGCCGTTGGACGGACAGCGTCTGGCATCGGATAGATGGCGAACTGTGGTGTCCCGAGACCGGCGCGGCCCAAGCGCTGGCCGAGCCTGTGCGTTTGCGCGCCTTGTTGCCTGCCAGGCTGCGGCACGGGTACGAGGTGGTGCTGTTCGAGTCCGCAAGGGATCCTGCCAAAGCTGGGTAATGCCGTTGCGTGTTCTAAAGGATGGTGACCCGCGCAGGATGCGATGACAATATGACTTCGCTGTGACCTCGCTGCGCTTCGATGGCGTTCACTGAGTGCGAGGCACGTCGCGCAGCGGCGAAATCATCCCGCCACTCCTCAAAAACCACTTTTCTGGGTGCAAAACGGTATCGGCACGCCGATGCGACAAGTCAACCACCTGTCACCGGCGGAAAGAACGCCACTTCGGCGCCGTCGTGCAGCGTCGCGGATTCGTCGGCCATGGTCTGGTCAAGCGCCAGCCGCACGGCCTTGCCGCGCGCCAGCACCTCGCCATGGGCACCGCCGCGCGCGATCAGCTCGTCGCGCAGCGCGGCCAGCGTGGACGCGCTGGTCGACACGCGCTCACTGCCGCAATCGAGCGCCTCGCGGATCGAGGCGAAATAACGCACCGTTACCTGCTTCATGCCAACAATTCCGACAGCGGGATGAAGCGCACCATGTCGCCCTGGGCAATGGTGGATCCCGCCGGATGGTCGATCAGGCCATCGGCCCAGTGCGCCGAGGTCAGCACGCCAGAACTTTGGTTGGAAAACAGATCCAGCCCGCCCCGCGCGTTGCGGCGCGCGCGCAGGAATTCGCGCCGCTTGTCGGCCCGTGGCAGCTCGAAGTCGGCACGCAAATGCATCGCCGGCACATCCAGCCGCGTGGCGCCTTGCAGCTTCAGCAGGAAAGGCCGCACCAGCAGCAAAAAGGTGACGAAGCTCGACACCGGGTTGCCCGGCAGGCCCATGAAGTGCACGCGCGCTGCTTCATCCTTGCCGATGTGGCCGTAGACAAAGGGCTTGCCCGGCTTCATGGCGATCTGCCACAGATCAAGCGTGCCCAGTTGCTCGATGGCGGGCTTGATGTGGTCCTCACCGCCCACCGACACGCCACCGCTGGTGATGATCAGATCGTGCTCGCGCGCGGCCGATCTGAGCGCCAGCACGGTGGCGTTGGGCCGGTCGGGCACGGTACCGAAATCCTGCACCTCGCAGCCCATGCGGCGCAACAGCGCGGCCAGGAAAAAACGGTTGGAGTTGTAGATGGCGCCTCGTGGCAACTGCTCGGGCGCGATGGCGCCGGGCATCACCAGCTCATCGCCAGTGGAAAACAGCGCCACCCGCGGACGCGCCACCACGGGCAGCCGGGCCAGCCCAATGCCAGCCGCCAGCCCAATGGCCGCGGGCGTGAGGCGCTCGCCCTTTTCAAGCACCACGGTGCCGATCTTGACGTCTTCACCGGCCGCGCGGACCCATTGCCATGGCCTGGGCTTGACGTTGATGCGCACGCGCGCGCCACCGTCCAGCACGTCGGCGTCTTCCTGCATCACCACCGCATCGGCGCCAGCGGGCAGCGGCGCACCGGTGAAGATGCGCGCGGTGCTGCCGGGCGCCAGGGCGTCGCCCGCGTGTCCGGCCTGAATGCGCTGCGATACGGCCAGCTCCACTCCCGGCGCGATGATGTTGGAAGTGCGAACGGCATAGCCGTCCATGGAGGAATTGTCGTGCGGCGGCACCTGCAAGGCCGACACCACGTCCCGCGCCAGCACCCGGCCATCGGCATCGAAGGTATCGACCTCCTCGGTGCGCTCCAGCGGCGCCGCGTGTTCCAGCAAGCGCTGCAACGCTTCGTCGAGCGGCATCAAGGAGGCATGGTGCGGTGCATCAGACATGGGTTGTAAGGTGTCTTTCGGAGTCATAGTCAAAGCGATGGCCATTGTCGAGCAGCCACTGGACGATCACCTCGGTGTCGTTGAGATCCAGCACGGGGCGCGCGGTCGACTCCGGTAGCGCCTGGGGCGAATCGGTGGCGATGGCGACGATGAACTCGTCGTCGGGATAACGCGCCGGCTTGCCGGCCGCTGCACGCCAGACCTCGATCTTGTGCAGGTCGCTCTCCTTGAAACCTTCCACCAGCACCCAGTCTACGCCGTCGTACAGCTCAGCGATCAGATGGTGCACCGACAGCTGCGCCTCCTGCTCGAATTCACGCATCAGCGCCAGCCGCGTGCGCGACGCGACGACCACTTCGAACGCGCCCGCCTCGCGGTGGCGGAAGGTGTCCTTGCCCTCGTGGTCGATATCGAACCTGTGGTGCGCGTGCTTGACCACCGACACGCGCAGCCCGCGCAGCTTGAGCGCCGGAATGATGCGCTCGACCAGATGCGTCTTGCCCGATCCCGAATACCCGGCGAAGCCGATGACCTTCATGAATTCAATCTCGGTTTGCTATGAACAAAGGAGCTATTCGTGCTTGCTGGGTAAGCAATGACAGCTAATTTCAATCACATTCCTGCGCGATCAGCACCTTCACGCGGTCAACGTCGGCTGGCAGCACCTGCACGCGGCGAGGCAGGTCTTCGATGCCGTCGAACCTGGCCGGGCGGTCGGGATCACGCCCCAGCGCCTCGCGGATGGTGGCGGCGAACTTGATCGGCAGCGCGGTCTCCAGCACGATCATCGGGTTGTGCCCCGCGCACTTGCGCGCCACGCCGTAGGCGTCGGCCGTGTGCGGGTCGATCACCACGCCGTAGCGCTCGTCCACCACGCGGATCACGTTCACGCGGTCGGCATGGGTGCTGGAGCCGCTCATCCAGCGCGTGCGTGGGCCTTCGCGATAGGTCTCCAGTTCCGAGCTCAGGTCGAACCTGCCCTCGCGCGGCAACACTTCGGCGAACAAGTGCCGGGTGCGCGCGGCATCGCGCCCCAGCATGTCGAACACGAAACGCTCGAAGTTGCTGGCCTTGCTGATGTCCATCGACGGGCTGCTGGTCTCGTGCGTGTCGGCGCTGCCGCGAACACGGTAGACGCCGGTGCGAAAGAATTCGTCGAGCACGTCGTTCTCGTTGGTGGCCACCACCAGCTTGTCGATCGGCAGGCCCATCTGGCGCGCCACATGGCCGGCGCAGACGTTGCCGAAGTTGCCGCTGGGCACGGTGAAGTCCACTTGCTCATCGTTCGAGCTTGTCGCCTGGAAATAGCCGGCGAAGTAATAGACCACCTGCGCCAGCAGTCGCGCCCAATTGATCGAGTTGACGGTGCCGATTTTGTATTGACGCTTGAAATCCAGATCATTACTGACCGCCTTGACGATGTCCTGGCAGTCGTCGAACACGCCCTCGATGGCGATGTTGTGAATGTTGGCGTCCTGCAGGCTGAACATCTGCGCCTGCTGGAAGGCGCTCATGCGCCCGTGCGGGCTGAGCATGAACACGCGGATGCCCTGCTTGCCGCGCATGGCGTATTCGGCCGCGCTGCCTGTATCGCCGCTGGTGGCACCCAGAATGTTGAGCTGCTCGCCGCGCCGGGCCAGTTCATACTCGAACAGGTTGCCCAGCAGTTGCATCGCCATGTCCTTGAAAGCCAGCGTGGGGCCGTTAGACAGAGCTTCGAGATAAAAGCCCTCGTGCAGCTTCTTCAACGGCGCGATCTCCGGCGTGCCGAAGACTTCGGGCGTGTACGTCTTCTCGCACAGCGCCTTCAGGTCGGCGGCTGGAATGTCGTCGACGAACAGGCTGAGGATTTCAAACGCCAGCGCGGCGTAACCGTGCTGGACATACAGCCTGCGCCAGTGGTCGAGCGTAGTGCTGTTGACTTGTGGGTAATGCTCTGGCAGGTACAAACCACCATCGGGCGCCAGGCCTTCGAGCAGGATGTCACAAAAACGGCGGGGCGTAGTGTTGCTGCGTGTAGAGAGATAATTCATTCCACACCACATTCTCAATCAAGCATGGTTTTGATCACAGATAAAAATTTATTTATTAAAAAATCAGCAGCTTTAAAAAATCACCACCTCACAAAAATCAAGCCCATTGATTTCACCAATAAACCAAAACCACAGACAACACAAGCTCACCCAAAAATTTTTACTTCAGAGATCAGCGGTTGCGTTACAAAAAACGAGCTAATAAAAAAATATGCGACCTACCTCAAGAATAGATCGCATCAATTCAATAACATTGAAAGTCAATAATTCATGCGGGATTACAATGAATTACCGCCCGCCAACCTCATTATCGCGTATTGTCAACTCAGCATTCTTAAATAAAGTATTGCACGCATTATCCAGCAACAGTACAGCTAGAATTGACACCATACGGTGACCTGAGGAACGCGCTACTTGCATTCTTTTCATCTCCAACCAGATAGCCTGTTCCTCGAGCAACTTTTGCGGTAACCTCTGTTGCTCCTTGCGTTCCAGTTGTGGTTACATACATATTGTAATCTACCCATGTAGCAGCACCAATATCGTAACTAGCCAAGACAAAAGCCACTCCATTTTCATTGGTAATCGTCGTCCCCCCCTCAATTGACGAGGCTACTTCCGCGATTCTGGGATCCAGCATGCCATTACCATTCACATCTTCGCCAGGGTCGAGAATATTATTCAAATTTTTATCTTCATTTGGACAACGCGCAGTAACTTGCCACAATACACTTTTGACAGCAGAAGGATCTCCGGTCGGCGAGCCTTTATCATCCAACCATACGACATACCCTTTGGAGTAGCCACTCATTTCCACTCGCGTGGAAATTGAGGCCCCTTTGATTGGCAATCCATTGGTATCTGTTACCGTAACCTGAAAGCGCTCTGTATATTTCAAATCTTTGTCAGTCCGATTGATCGTTGCCTGCTTGCCGACAGTCAACGATATCGTTCGAGATGCATCGGTTGCAACGATACCCGTGGCTGTGTCTGTCTGAGTCGATGTACCCCCTGTCGGTGTGCCCGGCGTTGTGCCCGAACTACCGCCACCGCCGCCACAGGCAGACAACAGCGTGACAACCGCAACCATGGATGTGGCAGCAAGCAACGTTTTTTTCATAGCATGATTTCCTAGCTAAAAAGTGTAGGTGGCAATTATCTACCTTCAACATCACTACAGTGGCAAAGGCTTGGTATTTTTGCAGCCCATTGTATCGTTTAGGCCAACTCTTCCTTGCGAATCCGCACAATCGGCGCCAGCACGCTGGGCAGCGCCTGCAGTTGCGCCAGCGCCGCGTTCATGGCGCCTTCGCGCGTGTCGTGCGTGAGGATGATCAGGTCGGTGTGGTCGGGCGTGGGTTCGCCGGCGCCGGCGTCGGTGCCGGCCACGTCGTCCGCCTCGCGCTGCAGCACGGCGTTGATGCTGATGCCGCTGTCCGCCAGGATGCGCGTGACGTTCGACAACACGCCGGCCTCGTCCTTCACGCGCAGGCGCAGGTAGTAGCTGGTGATCACGCGCTCCATCGGCAGCACACTGACGTCGCGCATGGCGCCAGGCTGGAAGGCCAGGTGCGGCACGCGGTGCTGTGGGTCGCTGGTGGCCAGGCGCGTGACGTCCACCAGGTCGGCGATCACGGCGCTGGCCGTCGGCTCGCTTCCAGCGCCCTTGCCGTAGTACAGCGTCGTGCCCACGGCGTCGCCGTTGACGACCACGGCGTTCATAGCCCCTTCGACGTTGGCGATCAGCCGGCGCGATGGCATCAGCGTGGGGTGCACGCGCAGCTCGACGCCCTCGCCTTCGCGGCGCTTGGTGATGCCCAGCAGCTTGATGCGGTAGCCCAGTTGCTCGGCATAGCGGATATCGGTGGCCGACAGCTTGGTGATGCCTTCGACGTAGGCCTTGTCGAATTGCACCGGGATGCCATAGGCGATGGCGCTCATGATGGTGGCCTTGTGCGCGGCATCGACGCCCTCGATGTCGAAGGTGGGGTCGGCCTCGGCATAGCCCAGCGCCTGCGCTTCCTTCAGCACCACGTCGAAGTCCAGCCCCTTGTCGCGCATCTCGCTCAGGATGAAGTTTGTCGTACCGTTGATGATGCCGGCGATCCACTGGATGCGGTTGGCCGTCAGGCCCTCGCGCAGCGCCTTGATGATGGGTATGCCGCCGGCCACGGCGGCTTCGAACGCCACCATCACACCCTTGCCGTGCGCGGCCTGGAAGATCTCGGTGCCATGCACGGCCAGCAGCGCCTTGTTGGCGGTGACCACGTGCTTGCCGGCGGCGATGGCCTCCATCACCAGTGTCTTGGCGATGCCGTAGCCACCGATCAGCTCGATGACGATCTCGATGTCGGGGTTGGCGATGACTTCGCGCGCGTCGCTGACGACCTTGACGCCGGAGCCGACGATCTGCTGCGCCCGCGCGGTGTCGAGGTCGGCCACCATGGTGATCTCGATGCCGCGGCCGGCGCGGCGCTTGATTTCCTCCTGGTTGCGTTGCAGCACGTTGAAGGTGCCACTGCCCACCGTGCCGATGCCGAGCAGGCCCACTTGAATCGGTTTCATTGCCATGTTTTCTTGTCTGCGGATTATTTTTCGTGAATCACGGTACTGGTGTACGTGGGCAACTCCCACGCGCCGCCATTGGCGATGGCGCGACACATGCCCGTCGTTTTTTCTTCCGACGTGACGAATTCCTTGCCATTCCACACCGAGGCGCCCGAACTCCAGCAGTCGCCCACCCCCCGGCCCTTCTGTGAGTAGCTGATTTCGCCATTCGAGTAAGCCCCGCCAACACCCGTGCCCTCGTCCATGACCAGCACGGCCTTGTGGGGCGGTCGGTCCTGCACCACCCAATAGCCATAGCCTGCGTTGTAGGCCGCGCGCCAGCACAGGTGCGAAACCAGCAACTGCGTGCTGCTAAGGCGCGCCTCCAGTTGCATGACCTCTTGCTTATCTTTGATGGTGGTATCCACCAATAGGGGGCAATGGCTGTCGGCGCCCAATGCCGCCTTGAGCGAGGGGATGATGGCCGGCAGCAGTTGCTTGTCTTGCGGCAAGGCGGCGGGCAACTTGGGCACGCGGATGACCGGTGGCGGCAGTGGCGCCAGCACCCCGCTGGCGGGCTGCTGGCCCTTGCGCACCAAGGCCGTGGGTGTGTTCAGCCTGCCTTGCGCCTCGTCCATTTTCAGCAGCACGGCTTGCGCGCCGTCCAGCGACAGGGTCCAGCGTCGCTTGCCCTCGGCAAACACCAATGTCGATCCGGCTCTGGCGGATTTCAGCAAGAATTGCACTTGCGCGGGGCTGAGCACGCCGACGAAGCCGTTGTTGGGCACGACAATGACTTCGTCGGTCTTGCCCACGCCCTGCAAGCGAAGCTGCTTGGGAGAGCGCTCGTCATCGAAGGAGCCCGTTTGAACCTCCCCCGTCACCTCCGCCGCCGCCCCCGCCTTGCGCGTGAGCAGCACGCTGATGGGCATGTCGTCAGAGTCTGACGAATACCCCGCCGCGCGACAGGTGCGTGTGTTGTCGCAAGCCAGTTCCCAGTCCTTGTGCTGAAAGCTGATTCCCGAAGACGATGCCGCTTGCGGCGCACCCAACGGGGCCAGCAGACAGACGACCAGCGCCCAGTGCCGATGCGATGGAATGCGTGATTTGAGCATTGAGCAACCTTTCAATCGCCTGCCATCAAGCGCGGGCTGCTTCTTTAATCGGCACCACTGGCGCCAACTTGGCGTGGCGCTGGCGATATTGCTCAAGAAATTTCGCCAACCGTCCGACGGCCTCGCGCAAATCGTCCTCGTGCGGCAGGAAGACGATGCGGAAGTGCTGGTTGTCGGGGCAGTTGAAGCCCGAGCCCTGCACCAGCATCACGCGCGTGGCGCGCAGCACTTCCATGAAGAACTGGCGGTCGTCTGCGATGGGGTACATCTTCGGATCGAGCCGCGGGAACATGTAGAGCGACGCCTGCGGCTTGACGCAGGTGACGCCCGGGATGGCGCTGATCAGCTCGTAGGCCAGGTCGCGCTGACGGCGCAGGCGGCCGCCCTCCTTCACCAGGTCGTTGATGCTCTGGTAGCCGCCCAGCGCGGTCTGGATGGCGTACTGGCCCGGCACGTTGCTGCCCAGCTTGATGTTGGCCAGCATGTTGATGCCCTCGATGTAATCGCGCGCGGCCTCCTTGTTGCCCGAGATCACCATCCAGCCGGCACGGAAACCGCACGAGCGGTAAGCCTTCGACAGCGAGTTGAAGGTGAGCGTGAGTACGTCGGTCGACAGGCTGGCGATGGCCGTGTGGCGCACGCCGTCGTACAGCACCTTGTCGTACACCTCGTCGGCCATGATGACCAGATCGTGCTCACGCGCGATCTCAATGATGCCCAGCAACAGCTCGTTGGAATACAGCGCGCCGGTCGGATTGTTGGGGTTGATCACGACGATGGCCCTGGTGTGCGGCGTGATCTTGGCGCGGATATCGGCCAGATCGGGCATCCAGCCATTGGCTTCGTCGCACAGGTAATGCACCGGCTTGCCACCCGAGAGGCTGGCCACCGCCGTCCACAGCGGGTAGTCGGGCGCGGGCACCAGCATTTCATCGCCTTCGGACAGCAGCGCATTGGCGGCCATGCCGATCAGGTCGCTGGCGCCGTTGCCCAGGTAGATGTCGTCGATGGTGACACCCTCGATGCCCTGCTCCTGCGTGTAGTGCATCACCGCCTTGCGCGCCGAGAAGATGCCCTTACTGTCCGAATAACCCGCCGAATCCGGCAGGTTGCGGATCATGTCCTGCACGATCTCCTCGGGCGGCTGAAAGCCGAAAGGCGCCAGATTGCCGATGTTCAGCTTAATGATCTTCTGGCCCTCGTCCTCCATCTGCTTGGCCGCGTCCACGATCGGTCCACGCACGTCATAGAGCACGTTCGCCAGCTTGGCGGATTTGTGGATGGGTTTCATGGCAAAGCCTTCCAGACAACGCTTCTAAGAGGGGAAACATAGAATTGGAACACATCTGCGCCCATCTCCCCTTCTTCCCACATGAAATTCCAGCCCGATCAGTTCGGCTCCGCCATCACCAGCTACGGCCCCGGCTGGATCGCCGTGGGCGGTGAACGCATCGAGCACAGCCTGGTGCTGCACGGCACGGGCGAATACACGGACTGGGCCTGCACGCATTTCGATGAACTGAGCGATGCGCACTTCACCCCGCTGGCGGCGCATCGGCCCGAGCTGGTGGTGTTCGGCAGCGGCGCCGTCACGCGTTTTCCCAGGCCGACGTGGGTACGTGCGCTGGTCGAGGCCGGGATCGGCGTGGAGGCCATGGACACTGGCGCGGCATGCCGCACCTACAACATCCTGGCGGGCGAAGGCAGGCGCGTGATCGCCGCGCTGCTGGTGGAGCCGGGCGAAAAAAATCAGGGTGAGTTAAAATAAGGGCTTGGCAACTGTTGCCCGCGCTCATCTTCTGCAACAGCGGCGGACTGTGAGACAGGGCAAACACGCGTGCCATTCGCCCCTCAACTAAAACCGTCCGGAGATTGAAATTCATATGGCAATCGTTGTCAACAAACCCCTTCCCGAATTCGAAGCGATTGCGACCGGCGACGTCAAAGTTACCAATACCTCCCACACCGGGCAAGCCCTCGTTCTGTACTTTTATCCCAAAGACAACACTCCCGGCTGCACGACTGAAGCCATGCAGTTCCGCGACAAGTACAAGGACTTCGTGAAAGCCGGTGCCGTGGTGTTTGGCGTCAGCCGCGACAACATGACATCGCACGACAGCTTCAAGGCCAAGCTTGAACTGCCTTTCGAGCTGATCGCCGACACCGAAGAAAAGATGTGCCACATGTTCGGCGTGGTCAAGAACAAGATCATGTACGGCAAGAAGGTCAAGGGCATCGAGCGCAGCACCTTCCTCGTCAATGCCGAAGGCATCCTGGTGCAGGAGTGGCGCGGCCTGAAGGTGCCCGGCCATGTCGAGGAAGTGCTGAAGGCCGTGAAAGTGCTGAAAAAAGCCGCTTGATGCGCCCGCGGTGGACAGCCACCGTGCTCATGCATAATGAGCCGGAATGTTGTTGCAGCCGTATCGACTGACTTTTTTCGTGAAAGCCGCCTTGGCCGACAAGGCGGCTTTTTCTTTGGCCGGCATCACCCGCTGCCCCGTGGCGTGGCCGCGCGCTTTTCGCTGAACCTCCCGACTCACATGCCCCTGCCCCCTCCCCCGACCAAACGCGGCGCCAAGCTGTCTTCCGACGTCATCGACCTGTCCACCCGCCGCGCCAAGGCACGCCCCGCTGCCGCGACTACGCCCGCCAGCCGTGGCCGAGCGCCCGCGCAGCAGGCACGATTGCTGACGGAATCGGTGCAGGAAGTGGTCGCCCCACTGCCCGCGCCCACCGCAAGGACGGAAACGCCTTCGCGCGGCCTGCCTGCCGACCGCCTGGCCCGGGAACCCGCCTCCCGCAAGACCGTCAGCCGCGCCCGCAAGCCCAAGGTCACCGGCCCCACGCGCCTGTTCGTGCTCGACACCAACGTGCTGCTGCACGACCCGACGGCGCTGTTCCGCTTCGAGGAACATGACATCTTTCTGCCGATGGTCGTGCTGGAAGAGCTGGATGGCCACAAGAAAGGCATGACCGAAGTGGCCCGAAACGGCCGCCAGACCAGCCGCCTGCTCGACGCGCTGGTCGGCGTGAAGGGCGCCGACATGGCGCAAGGGCTGGCGCTGGATTCGACCGGACACATGGCCGCTGGCGGCAAGCTGTATTTCCAGACGTCTCCACTCGACATCACCATGCCCGCCGCGCTGCCACAGGGCAAGGCCGACAACCAGATCTTGGGCGTGGTCGCCGCGCTGGAAAAGCAGCACGCGCCGCGCGAGGTGGTGCTGGTGTCGAAGGACATCAACATGCGCGTGAAGGCGCGCGCGCTCGGCCTGTGCGCCGAGGATTACGAAAACGACAAGACGCTGGAAGACGGCGACCTGCTGTATTCGGGCGTGCTGCAGTTGCCGCCTGACTTCTGGACACGCCAGAGCAAGACCATCGAAAGCTGGCAATCCGGCAGCGCCACCTATTACCGCGTCAGCGGCCCGGCGGTGGCCAGCCTGTACATCAACCAGTTCGTCTATTTCGAGTCACCGGGCGAACCCAGCCTGTACGCGCGCGTGACCGAGATCCGCGACAAGACGGCGGTGCTGAAGACGCTGAAGGACTACACCCACCTGAAGAACGGCGTGTGGGGCGTGACGGCGCGCAACCGCGAGCAGAACTTCGCCTTCAACCTGCTGATGGACCCCGACATCGACTTCGTCACCCTGGCCGGCACGGCGGGCACGGGCAAGACGCTGCTGGCGCTGGCCTCGGGCCTGACGCAGGTGCTGGACGACCGCCGCTACACCGAGATCATCATGACCCGCGCCACGGTGAGCGTGGGCGAGGACATCGGCTTTCTGCCCGGCACCGAGGAAGAAAAAATGGGTCCGTGGATGGGCGCGCTGGACGACAACCTGGAGTTCCTGGCCAAGGGCGACGGTTCCGGCGCCAGCGAATGGGGGCGCGCGGCCACCAACGAGCTGATCCGCAGCCGCATCAAGATCAAGAGCATGAACTTCATGCGGGGCCGCACCTTCATGAACAAGTGGATCATCATCGACGAGGCGCAGAACCTGACGCCCAAGCAGATGAAGACGCTGATCACGCGCGCCGGCCCCGGCACCAAGATCATCTGCATGGGCAACCTGGCGCAGATCGACACGCCTTACCTGACGGAAGGTTCGTCGGGGATGACCTACGCCGTCGACCGCTTCAAGGGCTGGCCGCACGGCGGCCACGTGACGCTGGCGCGCGGCGAGCGCTCACGCCTAGCGGATTTCGCCAGCGAGGTGCTTTAACCTATTGACGTTTTCAAAAATCACGACAGCACGGGCCATCACCCCCCCTCTCATCCCCTCGTCATTGCGGCGAAGGCCGCAATCCATGGCGCGTCACCTTTGACACGGCATTCACCCGCGGACACCGTGTGGATTGCGGCCTTCGCCGCAATGA